>NZ_JAPCIZ010000011.1:0-85699 GCF_027707725.1 Aeromonas sp. QDB25
ATATGATGCACGGCGACAGCAGGGTGATGGTGGTGGTGTGTTTGGAGACAGCCAGTTTACCAGCACCCTGTCTGTCAACTTCCACTTTCCCAGGATCCCGCGAAGAACCTTTTTTCATGGGGGGAAGCGGGCAGAGCGCGGGGAGGGAAGGGGGCAGGGCGCCGCCCGGCAAGCCTTGCCGCCAGGAGGGCGCGCCGTTACAATCAGCCCCCTTTTGTCCCGCCACAGGCACCGTCAGAGCCGCGTTCCATGAAGCCCATCCCCGATCACGCCGTCAACCGCCTGCGCATCTGGCGGAAGAGCGTCTCGACCCGACCCTTTCTTGCCCGTGGCGGCAGCGTGCCACGCTGTGATGCCTGCCAGCTGCGCCACGACTGGTGTGCCTGCGACTGGCGCCCGGCGCTCAAGGCCGAGGCCGGTTTCTGCCTCATGATGTATGACAGCGAGCCCATGAAGCCCTCCAACACCGGGCGCCTCATCGCCGACGTGCTGCCGGACTCCACCTGGGCCTTTCTCTGGTCGCGTACCGAACCCCATCCCGAGCTGCTGGCCCTGCTGGCGGATCCCGCCTGGCAGCCCTACTTGGTCTTTCCCGCCTGCGAGAAAGCGCCCGACCGCCTGACCGGCGAGGTGGTACTGGCCCCCGGCAAGAAGCCGCTGTTCATCCTGCTGGACGGCACCTGGCCCGAGGCGCGCAAGATGTTCAACAAGAGTCCCTATCTGGACGGCTTCCCGGTGCTCGCCATCAAGCCGGATGCGCTCTCTACCTACGGCATGCGCGTCGCCCACAGCGACGAGCACCTGTGCACCGCCGAGGTGGCCGCCTGCGTGCTGGAAGTGGCCGGGGAGCTGCGGGCGGGACAGGCGCTGCAGCTCTGGTTCAATCTCTTCAGCAGCCGCTACATGGCTGGCCGGGTTAGCCGTGCACCCGGTGCTGATGAAGGGCCCCTGCTGGAGGGGCTGGAGGCCATCAAGGGCCAGAGCCGCGCTCTGGATTAATCCTCATCAGCAGCCGCTACATGGCTGGCCGGGTAAGCCGTGCGCCCGGTGAGGATGAAGCGCCCCTGCTGGAGGGGCTGGAGGCCATCAAGGGCCAGAGCCGCGCTCTGGATTAATCCTCATCAGCAGCCGCTACATGGCTGGCCGGGTAAGCTGTGCGCCCGGTGCTGATGAAGCGCCCCTGTTGCAGGGGGTGGAGGCCATCAAGGGCCAGAGCCGCGCTCTGGATTAATCCTCATCAGCAGCCGCTAGATGGCTGGCCGGGTAAGCCGTGCACCCGGCGAGGATGAAGCGCCCCTGTTGCAGTGGGTGGCGGCTATCAAAGCACAGGCCCTCTCGCACGCTGATTAATGAAAATAAGGAATTAGTTGGCTGCCATTGTTTCGTTGGCTTCATGAGCCCGCCCTCGCTAGGATAGCGACCTGTTGACTCCTTCAGGCTCCAGGCCATGCCGGGCGCCGCCAATCACACGAGGTCTATGGATGGAACTGGAACTGCTCACCCTGGTCGCCCTGTTCGGGGTGGCCCTCATCGCCGGCTTTATCGATGCCATCGCCGGGGGCGGAGGGCTCTTGACGGTGCCGGCCCTGCTGGCCACCGGCATGCCGCCGGCCCTGGTGCTTGGCACCAACAAGTTGCAGAGCAGTTTCGGTTCTTTCTCCGCCACCTGGTTTTATGCCCGCAAGGGGCTCCTTGAGTGGGCCATCATCTGGCCGGCTGTCATCTGCACCTTCATCGGGGCGGCCATCGGCACCCTGGCGGTGCAGACCATCGATGCCGCCATCCTGGAGCGGCTGCTCCCCTTCCTGCTGATGGCGTTTGCCTGCTACTTCTACTTCTCCCCCAGGGTGAGCGATGCGGAGAGCCAGCGCCGCCTCACCCCCATGGCGTTCGCCCTGCTGGTGGGAGGGGGCGTGGGCTTTTATGACGGCTTCTTCGGGCCGGGCACGGGGTCGTTTTTTGCCATCGGTTTCGTGGCCCTGGCGGGCTTCGGCATGGCGCGGGCCACCGCCCACACCAAGCTGCTCAACTTCACCTCCAACATCGCTTCTCTGCTCTTCTTCACCCTGGGGGGCAAGGTGGTGTGGAGCGTGGGGCTGTGCATGGCGCTGGGGCAGTTCATCGGGGCGCGCATGGGCTCCAAGCTGGTGCTCAAGAAAGGGGTGAAGCTCATCAAGCCGCTGCTGGTGACCGTCTCCCTGGTGATGTCCGCCAAGCTGGTGTGGAGCCAGTACCCCGAGCTCTTTGCCTGGTTGGGCTGAGCCGGTACCCGCCATGACGAGGGCCCGATCGCAGATCGGGCCCTCTTGCGTTTCAGCCCAGTGCCGAAAGTTGCCGGAAATGGGCTTGCAGCGCCTGCACCAGGCGGGCAATGCGATCGCGCTTGAGGCTGTTTGGCCGATAGACCAGGTGGAGCGGGCGGCCCAGTCCCGGCAGGGGGCGTGCCTGTGTCCCCTGCTCACCCACCAGCGCCAGCAGGCCGGCGGGCAGGAGCACGGGGCCAATGCCTGCCTTGGCCAGCTCGATCAGTGCCAGGTAGGAATCGAGCTCCATGGCGGGGATAAGCCCGAGGGCGGCCAGGGGCTCGCGCAGATAGCGGTTGGAGGGGTTCTCCAGATCCATGGTCAGGATATTGCGCACCTTGCCCTGCATCCCCTTACTCACGTCGCCTTCAGTCAGTTGCTTGCTGGTCACAGTTTCTTGCAAGGCGCTCTGGTGATCAGGCTGCGCCGCCTCATCCAGAGCGTCCCCCACCAGATAGAAGGGCTCCTCCAGCAGCCGTTCGGCACACAGCCCATGGCCCGGCGGCAGGCGACCGGCGCAGATCCCGAGCAGGGCATCCCCGCCGCGCACCCGGGCCAGAATGACCGGGGTGTGGTGGGTAGAGAGGGCAATGTGGGGATCCCGTTCAAGGTAGGCGTGCATGAAGCGGGCGAGGTAGCCCGCCAACAGGGTTTCGGAGCAGGCGATGGACAGAGGGGTCTGATCCGTGAGGATCTGGCTGTCCGCCAGCACCCCCTTCATTTCGGCGAGGCTCGGGGCTACCCGGGCGAGCAGTTCACGGGCCTGGGGAGTGAGGCGGATATGACGGCCATCCGGCTCGATGAGCTTCTTGCCAAGGCGCTGCTCCAGCTGGGCGATGCGCTTGCTGACCGCCGACTGACTGATATAGAGGCGGCTTGCAACCTTGGCCATGGTGCCCTCGCTTGCCAGCAGGCAGAGTGTCTCCAGCCCTTCCAGTAACATGCGTCCTCCCTCCTCGTGTGTTGGACGCGGTTACCTTAGGGGCTGGTGGCATCAGGGGCAAGTACCGTTTGCGGCCCTTGATAGCGGCCAGCGCCACGCCTTGACGGGGGGCGCGAAGATCACCAGGTTGCCAATGAGACTCACCACCACGCCGACGATGGAGACCGTCTGCCAGACAAAGCCTTCATAGAAGGTGGAGAGGGTGAGGGCCACCAGGGGGAAGAGCACGGTGGCGTAGGCCGCCTTGCTGGCACCGATGCGCCCCACCAGGGTGAGGTAGGCGGTGAAGGCGATGACGGAGCCGAAGATGGCCAGATAGACCATGGCGGCGAGGTAGCGCGGGTCGGTGGGCAGGGTGAGTGACTGACCGAGTACCGTGACCCAGCCCAGCAGCAGCGCCACGCCGTAGACCATGCCCCAGGGTACCATCTGCAATACGTGATAGCCCTGGCGCTGTCCCCGGGCGGAGACCAGGTTGCCCAGGGAGAAGCAGAGAGTGCCGGCGCAGGCAAAGAGCAAGCCCTTCCAGCCGTTTGCACCCAGTTGCGCATCCGCCAGCACCGGCCAGAAGAGCAGCAGGGTGCCAAGCAGCCCCAGCAACGATCCTTGCAGCCAGCGCAGGCCCGGTCGTTTACCCTCGAACAGCCAGAGATTGAGGCCGTTGAAGATGCTGGCGCTGGCGAAAATCACCGCCGACAGACCGCTCGGGATATAGAGGGTGGCGTGGTAGAAACAGAGGAAGTTGGTGGAAAAGAGCAACGCGCCGAGCAGGGCTGCATAACGCTGGCCCGCCCAGGGCAGGCGCGGAAACTTGCCGCTCACCGTGAGCAGGGTGAACAGGGCCAGGGCCGCCAGGGCGAAACGATAGAGCACCGAGACCTCGATGGGGATGGGGCCGAGCTGCCAGGCGATGGCAATCCAGGTGCTGCCCCAGATGAGGACGGTGGAAACATAGAGCATCAGATTCATGGTGTGATCCCATCAAGAGAAGATGATGTGATCAGCATGAACCGGGAGGCGGGGTGCCGGCTTGCACCATCTTGCGGTTTTTTCAACGGAGGCGCAGCCTTTGACCATGAGGCGCGATAAGATGGCGACAGGAAAGGGGCGGGAGAGGGACGCAAGCGTGCAGCATGCCATGCAGCAGACAAGACAGGCGGGGGTCTTTGATGCCCTGGTGAGCACCGGTGCCAGACTGGAGGACTCCTGCTGGCTGGAGCCCGGGCTCGGGGTGGCGAGCTGGTGCAACCGCTACGATCAGACCCGCTACCACAAGCCGGGCAACCACACCATCAGCGTCTACCTGCAGGGGGGCGAGCAGACCGAGCGGCTGGACGGCCCCGGTGGCCATGGTGGTGCCGGCAAGGTGTGCATCATGCCGGATCACCACAGGTCCGAGTGGTTGGTGCGCGAGGAGTTTCGCTTCTTCCACCTCTACTTCACCCCCGCCCACTTCACCCGCATCGCCGAGCAGGCGTGTGACAAGGAGGGGCGTCATCTGCAACTGGAAGACAAGACCTTCATCGACGATCCCCAGGCGGTGGCCCTGGTGCAGGGGCAATTGATGAAGCTGGACTGGCAGCACGGCATCGATCGCATGGCGCTCTCCCACGGTGCCTGGATGCTGATGCTGCACGCCTATCGCCATCACACCCGCGAGGCCCCGGCGCTGCCGGAAGTGCGCGGCGGCCTGGCCCCGGCCGTGGTGCGCCGGGTGCAGGAGTATCTGCAGGCTCACCTGGCCGAGCCGGTCACTCTGGGAGAGCTCGCCCGGGAGGCGGGTCTGAGCGAATACCACTTCGCCCGGATGTTCGGGCAGAGCCTGGGCTGTCCGCCCCACCGCTACCTGCTCGGGCTGCGGCTCAAGCGGGCCAAGCAGTTGCTGGCGGGAAGCGAGCCCCTGGCCAGCATCGCCGCCCAGTGCGGCTTCTCCTCCCAGGCCCATTTTGGCAACCGCTTTCGGGAGGCGTTCGGCCTGAGCCCGGGCCAGTGGCGAGCCCAGTTGTCATTCTCCTGTCACAGATAACCCTGAGACTCTGGGCAAAAGAGGTGTACCCTCTGTCTCTTGTCCATTGAAAGGAATGCCCATTGAATCATCGCAAACGTCAGACCCGTACTCGCCATCTCTGGTTCAACCACTGGAATGCCCCCCTCTATCGCGCCACCCAGCCGACGCCGCCCGAACCGCTCGTTCCTCACAGTTCCCGCTGAAAACGCCGTAACCCGATAGGATTTTTCCGGCAACTTTGCCACTATTGCGCCATCAGGATGGACTGGATATGGCCGCATGTTTCTGGAACGCATTGAAGTCAAAGGTTTTCGCGGAATAAATCGCCTCTCCCTCGGGCTGGACAACACCACTGTGCTCATCGGCGAAAACGCCTGGGGCAAATCCAGCCTGCTGCGGGCCCTCTGGTGCCTGCTGGGGGATGCCGAGCCCTATCAATTTGGTCAGGATGATTTTCATCGGCCGGAAGATCCCGAGCTCGAACCCTCGCGCACGCTGCAACTGGTGCTCACCTTCAGCGAGTATCGTCCCCAGATGTGCCAGCACTCCCGCCGTCTGGCCCGCCTCGGGGCGGCCTGGATCCCGCACAAGGACAAGTTCCACCGGGTGCATTATCGTGCCAGTGCCGAGTTGCAGGACGATGGCAGCGTGCTCACCACCCACGACTTTCTCGACGGCATCGGCAAGAGCCTGACCATCGACAACAACGAGGCGCTGGTGCGTCTGCTCATCACCATGAATCCGGTGTTCAGGCTGCGGGATGCCCGTACCGCCAGGGATGGTATCGAGCGGCTGCCCTGGGGGGATCTGTGCGAGCAGCGGCTGGACGAGCTGGCCGGCAAGCTCACCGATGAGCCCCAGCGCATCGGCGAGCCAGAACTCAAGGAGGCGCTGCAGGCGGTGCAGCAGTTGATGGAGCACTACTTCAGCGCCCTGGCGCCCATCAAGCACAAGCCTCGCAGCCAGCGGGATATCGTCAATCGCCCCATGACCCTGCGCAATCCCGGCAACCTGCAGGTGCTGCTGCGCAATGCGGACAACCGGGCGCTGCAGCTGGCCATGGCGGGCATGGCGGCCATGCTGCTCCACGCCCGGGGCAACCGGGAGCTGGAGGAGGGGGCCAGACCCATACTGATGCTGGAAGACCCCGAGAGTCGCCTGCATCCCACCATGCTGGCCCTGGCCTGGGGTCTGCTGGAGCAGTTGCCCGGCCAGAAGCTGCTCACCACCAACTCGGGGGACCTGCTCTCCTCCTTGCCCCTCAATCAGGTGCGCCGTCTGGTGCGCCGCCAGCAGGACATCCTCTGCCATCAGTTGGGAGGGGAGCGCTACAGCAGCGACGATCTGCGCAAGATTGCCTTCCATGTGCGCATCAACAGGCCCATGTCGATGTTTGCCCGCTGCTGGTTGCTGGTGGAAGGGGAGACCGAGATCTGGCTGCTCTCGGAGCTGGCCCAGATCTGCGGCTACAGCCTGCGGGCGGAGGGGGTGCGCATCATCGAGTTCGCCCAGTGCGGCCAGGCTCCTCTCATCAAGGTGGCCCGGGACTTTGGCATAGAGTGGCACCTGCTCACCGACGGTGACGAGGCGGGTGCCAAGTATGCGAGTTCCGCTCGCTCCCTGCTCAAGGGGGAGCGCGAGCGGGATCGGCTGACCCAGTTGCCGGCGGCAGACATAGAGCACTACCTCTACCAGAACGGGTTCGAGGGGGTGTTCCGGCGTGAGGCGGGGGTCGGGGGGCGCTCCACCCTCAACGCCGGGCGCATCATCGCCAAGGCGATCCACCATCGCAGCAAGCCAGGCATGGCCCTGGCGGTGGTGGAGGAGGCGGAGCGCCTCGGCAGCGAGCACATTCCCCCTGTGCTCAAGCAGATGTTTGCCCGGGTGGTTGCCCTTGCCCGGGGACAAAGCTGACCGGCGACGTTGGGAAGACGGAGGGAGTTTGGATATACTCCCTGCCTCTTGTCCTTCCTTACCCTGTGATGGGTGCACCCGCACCCGGACTGCTGCCGGAGACCCTATGTTCGTCCAACTTCCTTTTTGGCTCTTTCCCCTGACCGGTCTGATGGCCCTGGGGGCCCTGATCGCTGTGGGGCTCGTCCTGTGGCGCGGGGATCTCTGCCCGGGCCAGCGCTCGCGGATCACTACCCAGCTCTTCTCGGTCTGGGTGATCACCGGGCTCTCTCTGATGCTGGCGGTGGAGGCCAAGGTTGCGGGCTGGCTCATCTGGAGTGGGGGGGCCGCCCTGGTGCTCGGTATCGTGCTCTCCCTGGTCCAGTCTCGCCTGGAGGGCAAGCGCGCCATCCCCGCCACCCTGCTGTGGTTGCCCGCCATGCCGCTCGCCCTCTACGGGCTGGGTCTGATGCAGATCCAGGGCTGGCTCGGCGGCCTGCTGCAGATGGTACTGCTGGGGTCGGCCTTTGCCCACCTGATGCTGCTGCGTGCCCGCCACCGCCTGCAAGCCTTCAATCTGCTGCTGCCCCTGGCGGGGCTCGTCTCCGCCATCCTGAGTCTTATCTGGCTGGCGGTGCTGGTGGGTTGGCAGGGGAGCAGCGCCGGGCTCGACCCGCTGATCCCCGGGGTAGTGACCCAGGCTGGCCTGCTGGTCGCAGCCCTGTTGCTCTGGTTCAGCCCCATCTACCGTCAGCAGGAGACGGCCCCCGTGGTGGTCTCCGTGACCCTGTGCGGCCTCATCATCGCCCAGATTGCGGCGACCAGCGTGTTGCACCAGCTGGCCTGATCCCGGCGCATTCTCCCGCCCGCACCTTGTCGTGCGGGCTTTTTTATGGGAAAGAGGGTAAAGGCGGGGAGGGGCCTGAGGGGGAAGAGATCGCTAGCTGCCTGAAAAAACTGCGATTTGTTGCAAAAGAGCGCAGTATGTGACGGTTTAATCCCCGAATAAACTTTTTTTAGGATATTTACTTGCAATCTCAGCGTTGGCGCCTATTATGGGCGACCTCGGACGCGGGGTGGAGCAGCTCGGTAGCTCGTCGGGCTCATAACCCGAAGGTCGTCGGTTCAAATCCGGCCCCCGCAACCAACTATTTGTATCCATGGCAAGCGCATAGCGCAGCGGTGGAGACGAAGACAGCAAGAAGCAACTGCTCTGCTTTTTGTGGTGGCAATACAATTCGGACGCGGGGTGGAGCAGCTCGGTAGCTCGTCGGGCTCATAACCCGAAGGTCGTCGGTTCAAATCCGGCCCCCGCAACCAACTATTTGTATCCATGGCAAGCGCATAGCGCAGCGGTGGAGACGAAGACAGCAAGAAGCAACTGCTCTGCTTTTTGTGGTGGCAATACAATTCGGACGCGGGGTGGAGCAGCTCGGTAGCTCGTCGGGCTCATAACCCGAAGGTCGTCGGTTCAAATCCGGCCCCCGCAACCAACTTCTGACTGATTTTCTTCTGCATTACCTCTCTGATTACCTCCAGCATCTGTTGCTTGCACACAATAATGTGTGTTTTTCCGATCCCTCTCGCCATTTGTTCGGTATCATCCTGCTTTCTGTTCATGGATGAGGCCGCACCCTGTGATGACCCCTTTTAGCTATTCTTCTCCCCAAATCACGATGCAGAACACCTCCCTCGCCGAAGTAATGGCAGGGTCGGCTGCCGTCAAACTCCTGCTCATTGCCGACTCAGCGCGCGATACCCTGCTGGCGACGCCTCCCTTTGCCGCCGTGGCAACCCAGATAGCCCTGGGTCAGAAGGCCCCCTATTCCCTTGACGACAGTCAGGGGCTGCAACGGGTGATCTTCATGGATGCCCGCCCGGTCCTGGATCATCGGCTCTACAAGCAGGTGCGCAGCTGGGTGGGCTCGCTGGCGGGCCTCAAGGCGACGCACCTGGCGCTCCATCTGGAGGGCTTTGACGATGAGCATCGCGCGCAACTGGCAAGGGTGGTGCTCGCCTGCCTGCTCGCCGCCGATGTGACCCTGCCGACCCAGAAACGGAGTGAGGCGACAAGACCGGGTTATCAGCAGTTGCAACTTTCCCCCCCTTGCGAGCTGGACATGGCCCGCCTGAGCGCAGAAGCCGAAGGCAACGGTCTGGCTCGCCACCTGGCAGTGCTGCCCGCCTCCGAGCTTGACGCCCAAGGCTACCGGGCTTTTGTGCAGCAACTGGCGCAGCAGGAGGGGTGGCAGTGGCAGGAGTTTGACGAGGCGGCCCTCGCCACCCTGGGCGCCGGCGCCTTCCTGGCGGTGGCCAGGGGCTCGGCAAACGGTCAGGCCGCCATCGTCAGGCTCAGCTACTGCCCGGCCAACCCGGTGCGCCGCCTCGCGCTGGTGGGCAAGGGGATCTGTCACGACTCCGGTGGCTACAACCTGAAAGTCGGTGGCAGCATGTATGGCATGCACCTGGACATGGGGGGCAGCGCGGTGGCCCTTGGCACGCTGCTGGCCATCAGCCGGGCGAAACTCCCCGTTGAGGTGCACTGCTGGCTCGCCATCGCCGAGAACCACATCGGCCCGCAGGCCTTCCGGCCCGGTGAGGTGGTGACCGCCCTCAACGGCACCACCATCGAAGTGGTGGACACCGATGCCGAGGGTCGCATGGTACTGGCGGATGCCCTGACCCTGGCGGCCGGGGACAACCCCGACTTGCTGATCGACTACGCCACCCTGACTGGCGCCTGCAAACGGGCGCTCGGCAGCCGTTACAGCGGTGCCTTCTCCAACCGCCCCGAGTGGCTCACCACTCTGATAGCGCTGGGCCAGCAGAGCGGGGAGCGAGTCTGGCCCTTCCCCCTGGACGAGGATTACGATGACAACCTCGATAGCGAGTGGGCCGATCTGTTACAGTGCGCGCCGGGCGCCTCCCCGGATCACATCGATGCCGCCCGTTTTCTCACGCGCTTCGTGCCCGCCGAGCTTCCCTGGTTGCACCTCGACCTGAGTGGTTTTCGCAACAAGGGGGGCAATGGCGTGGTGGGCAGCGAGGTAACCGGCTTTGGTGTCAGGTTGACCCTGACCCTGCTCGACAGCCCTCTGGGGATGGGGGCGCCCGACGCATGACAACGTGGCCAAGCACAATCAATAAGGACAAGCGTGAAACAAGCAAGCTATGACTGGGTGCTGTTCGATCTGGACGAAACCCTGCTCGATTTTCCGGTCGCCAGGGCGCTGGAGCGGACCCTGCAGATCTACGGCGTGGCGCCGACTCCCCCCAAGATGGCGGAGTACCATGCCCTCAACCAGCGGCTCTGGCAGCAGTACAACTCAGGGGAGATTGACGCCACCCACCTGCAGCAGACCCGTTTTTCGCTCTTTGCCGAGCAGGTCAACGTGGCGCCCATGGCGATGAACGAGACCTTCCTGCAGCAGATCATCGCCCTGAGCGTGCCGCTGGAGGGGGTGGAGGAGACCCTGCAGGCCCTGAAGAGCAAGGTCAGAATGGGGATCATCACCAACGGCTTCAGCCTGCCCCAGCGCGGGCGCCTCGACAAACTGGGCTGGAACAGCTGGTTTGAGCCTCTCGTTATCTCTGACGAGGTGCAGGTGACCAAGCCGGCGGCGGCCATCTTCCAGCATGCCTTGGCGCAGATGGGTCAGCCGAGCCCGGCGCGGGTGTTGATGGTGGGGGACAATCCCAAGACCGACATCGCCGGTGCCGCCGCCCAGGGGCTTGCCACCTGCTGGTACAACCCGGGACGGGAGACAGGCCCGTGCGAGGCGACCCACGAGATCCACCACTTCGCCCATCTCTGCGCGATCGTGCTGGGAGAGTAGGTCCCCTATGCCCGCAAGGATGTAAAAAAACAAGGCAGCCCATGGGCTGCCTTGTTTGCATCCGGCGTCTGCTAGCGGCCGAGGCGGGCGAGCAGCCAGGCCTCCAGCAAGGCCACTCCGGGGGCCAGCACGGCTTCGTCGAAGTCGAACTCCGGATGATGGTGGGGGGCCGCGAGGTTGGCTCCCAGGATGAGATAGGCGGCTTCGCCGCCGTGCTGCTGTACCCGCTCGATGAGGAAACCGGCATCCTCGCTGGCCCCGAAGCGGCGGGTGTGGATGGTATCAAGGGAATTCCCCTGTGCGAGAGGCACGATTTCCTCGATGAGGGCTGGGCTGTTCTCGATGCCGATCGCTTCCCCCTGTTTGCGGATGTGGTAGGTCGCGCCCTGCATCAGGGCCGCCCCCTCCACAATCTGCTGCACCTGATTGAACATGTAGTCGTTGAGGGCCGGCGTCGCGCCACGGGTCTCCCCCATCAGGCGGGCATGGCCCGGGATGACGTTGCGTCCACTGCCGCCGTTGAGCTGCCCCACGTTGATGCGGGTCATGCCATCCCGATGGCGGGGAATGCCGAGCATGGCGGTGGTGGCCATGCAGGCCGCCGCCAGGGCATTGTGGCCTGCGTTGGGCTCGAGCCCCGCATGGGCGGCTTGCCCCATGAACTCCACGTCGAATTTGGTTGAACAGAGAAACTCGGTGGGGTTGACCACCAGCTCACCGCTGCTCGCGTGAATGCCGATGTGCAGTGCCAGCAGAGCGTCCACGTCGTCGAGCTGCCCCCCTGCCGCCAGCGCCTTGCCGCCTCGGCAGCCCTCTTCAGCCGGCTGGAAGAAGAGCTTGATGCGGCCAGTGAGGCGATCGGCGAGGGCCGCGATCCGCTCGGCCAGCACCAGCCCGATGGCGGTGTGACCATCGTGGGCACAGGCGTGCATCCAGCCCGGGTTGGCGGAGTGCCAGCCTCCCTGGCCGGGCAGGTGTGACACCTCCTGGCTCTCTTCGACCTCCACCGCATCGATATCGAAGCGAAACGCCAGGGTGGGGCCGGGGCGCCCGCTCTCCCAGAGTCCCATCACGCCGGTGAGTGCGTCGATCCGCGTCAGCCACTCCGGATGCGCCCCCTGGTACAGGGCACGGGCCTTCTGGGCCTCGACGTCTATTTCCCGTCCCATGATGAGGGTGCTGGCGAGCAGTTGATCCCCCAGCATGATGGAGAAACCGAGTTCAGTGAGGTGTTGGGCTATGAGGGTGGTGGTGCGAAATTCACACCAGGCGGCTTCGGGGTGACGATGAAGGTCGCGGCGCCAGTGGCGCAAGGCATCCTGAGTCATGGTGGTTCCTGCGTAGCAAATCCAGCGGCCATTGTGACGGGCAGGGGGACAAGAGTAAATCCCGCAGGGGGAGATGCGACAAGGGGAGCCCGGGCTCCCCTTGAAAGATGGCATGGATGTCGACGAGGTCGTTTTGTGTGCGCAGATAGCGCTCAATGATGGCTTGGCATCATCCTTTGCCAGGGCGCGTCAAAAACCCATGTTGCAGTCTGTTTTTTGAACCGCCCCTCTGGGGCAGAGGTGGCAGATGGCTGATTGGCCTACTTAGAGCTGTGCCAGCGACGGCATGGAGACGGCAACCAGAGTGAAAAACACGGTGAAAACGGCGGTAACTACGAACTCTTTCATGATTTTATCTCCCTTGGTTGGCTCATGATGGAACCAAGATACCACAACAGAACGATAAAACAACGAAAAATGTAATTATGAGGCAGAAATGGTTTGGTGGTGGAATGCGGCTGCATTTTTTCAAGTTTAAGGGCGTTTTTTGTCCTGTGAAGGGTTTTATGGTGATGCCAGTGAAAGTGGATGCATATAAAGCCTTTAAATACATTGAGTTATGTTATTTTTATGACGCTCTCTTTGGTGGTTCCGATTGGAGTTTTTGTGGTGATCTCCATTTTTCAGCAGCAAAATGGCCTGCGGGATGCGCAGATTGATGTCGCCATAGGGAGGTTGGTGGCTGCTAGCCAGGTTTTGTCATCCCATGTCATGTTTTCTCACGACTTGTGCCCTAACCTCAGTCTGCAAGGCTGTTGCCAGCCAGGGTTATCCGATGAAGCCTCAATTTTCTGCTCATCCCAAACAGGCTGGGTGCAAAAAGAGTACGGAAAAACGACAAAAGGGCCGTCAAAGGAGCATGGAAGGGAAGGGGTAAGGCGGGAAAATGGGGGTTTGACCTTCATGGGGCCTTGGGTGGCCGGAAGCCCCGTTTTTCGCTGTTTTCTTGGGGGGCGAGCCACCGGGCCCGCGCGCAGGGGAAGCGGGAGAGATCGTCGGCCCACCCGGGTGGCTATATGGCGCCAGTGTGATGGGATGAAGGGCAGGTGAGGCCTGGCGCAGGGCCGTGGCTCTGCGGCACCAAGACCTTTATCCAGACCCGTCGCGAACAAGGTGAGCAAGCAGAAAAGCGGGGGAAAGAAGTAAAGGAGAAGGTCGTGGGGTCAGAGGCTCAGGGCCGCCGGGCAAGGGGTAAGACATGGCGACAGTGGCCAGTGGATAGCCGGGCCCCCGCAGAGGGAGGAGGGGGTGAGGAGCCCGCATAAAAAAACCCTCCAGAGGAGGGTTTTTTGTCAGACCACAGCCTTTAGAACAGGGTGGTGGAGAGATCGTACAGCTCCTGGTTGAACGGGCGCTTCAGGTTCTCGATGCAGTCGATGATGTCGTGGTGCACCATCTCGTTGCCCTGAATGCCGACGCAGCGGCCACCCTGGCCCGCCAGCAGTTGCTCGACGGCGAAGGCACCCATGCGGCTGGACATGATACGGTCACGGGCAGTGGGAGAACCGCCACGCTGGATGTGACCCAGGATGGTGGCGCGGGTTTCGCGGCCGGTCATGGCCTCGATGTCTTTTGCCAGGGCGTTGACGTCGGTGACGTGCTCGCAGATGGTGATGATGGCGTGCTTCTTGCCCTTGGCTTCCCCTTCCTTGATCTGTTGCAGCAGCTTCTCCTTGTCGAAGGCCACTTCCGGCACGATCACGTACTCGGCACCACCGGCAACAGCGGCAGACATGGCCAGATCGCCGCAGTGGCGGCCCATGATCTCGACCACGGAGATGCGGTGGTGGGAGCTGCAGGTGTCGCGCAGGCGGTCAATGGCGTCCACGACCACGTTCAGGGCGGTGTCAAAGCCGATGGTGAAGTCGGTACCGGCGATGTCGTTGTCGATGGTGCCCGGCAGGCCGATGCAGGGGAAGCCCTCTTCGGTCAGCTTCTTGGCACCCATGTAGGAGCCGTCACCGCCGATGACCACCAGGGCATCGATGCCGTGTTTCTTCAGGTTTTCGACCGCTTCGGCACGGACTTTCGGATCCTTGAAGGCGGGGAAACGGGCGGAGCCGAGGAATGTACCGCCACGGTTCACAACGTCGGAAACGCTGTGACGCTCGAGCTTGACGATACGGTCCTGGTGCAGACCGAGGTAGCCATCATAGATGCCGTAAACTTCCAGGCCATGATGCAGACCGGCGCGCACCACGGCGCGGATGGCTGCGTTCATACCCGGTGCGTCACCACCACTGGTCAAAACACCAATACGTTTGATTTGTTTGGTCATGAGTGCCTCTGGATCTGAGTTGTCGAAAATCAAGATTCTGAAAAATACGGCTGGCCGCTTTTACTATATCGGCTTTCCTATGGCGAGAGGGTCCATAGGAAAGCGATATGCAAAGAGGGGCGGGGCCCCTCTTTGCTTGGCGCTTACTTGGCGGCGCCAGCGATGATCTGGGAGAAGTCGTCCACTTTCAGGGACGCGCCACCCACCAGGCCACCGTCGATGTCCGGCTGGCCGAACAGGTCGGCAGCGGTGGCGCCAGTCACGGAGCCGCCGTACAGGATCTGTACCTTGGCAGCCACGGCTGCATCAAAACCGGCCAGGTATTGACGGATGTGAGCATGCACGGATTGTGCGATCTCCGGGGTGGCGGTCTTGCCGGTGCCGATGGCCCATACCGGCTCGTAAGCGATGACGGCGTTCTCGAAGGAGGCGATGCCGCAGCGATCGATCACGGCCTTGAGCTGGGTCTCGACCACCTGGTTGGTGGTACCGGCTTCGAACTGGGCCAGGGTTTCACCGATGCACAGCACGGGGATCAGGCCGCCCTTCTGGATGGCTTCGTACTTGGCAGCCACCACGTCGTCGGTCTCTGCGTGCAGGGTACGACGCTCGCTGTGACCGACCAGGGAGTAGGTGCAGCCGAAGGCTTTGAGCATGGAGGGGGCGTTTTCGCCGGTGAAGGCGCCGGACTCGTGAACGTCGGCGTTCTGGGCACCGTAGGCGATCTTGCTGCCAGCGGTCAGCTGTTCAACCAGACCCAAAAAGATAACCGGCGGGCAGACGGCCACTTGCACGGAAGGATGAGCGGCAGCGGCCGGGGTCAGTCCTTTGATCAGGGCTTCTACAGAAGCCTTGGTGCCGTTCAGTTTCCAGTTACCCATTACCAGGTGCTGTCTCATCTTCTATATCTCCTAGGCATTTGATTGCGCAACATTATATGAATTGAACCGAGCCCAAGATAGCTGACCCGGCGGCAAATGACGTAATTTTTTTTCGCTTTCCTGATCCAAATCAGGAATGCAAGGCGCGATTGCTCACTCGGTGACCTGCCCACGCAAACGGGCCCACCATACCCCAATCCACTCGTGAATGGCAGCCTCGGAATACATCAGATAACGCCCCTTGGGGAGGTAGCTGTAGAGGGGTTGCAGCTCCTGACTCTGCTTGGCGGTGTAATCGGTGGGAGCCGGCACCGCATCGAGTCCCTGACTGCGATAGAGAGCCATGGCCCGGGGCAGGTGGGTGGCCGAACTCACCAGCGCCACCCGCTTGCCGTTGAGGTGGGCGGCGATGCTGACCGCCTCGTCATGGGTGTCTTTGTTGTTTTCAAACAACGTCATGCGCGCACGCGGGATGCCAAGGCTGGCCGCCATGCGGGCGTTGACCTCGGCGTTCGACAGGGGATCCCCGGCCACTGCGCCGGAGAAAACCAGCTCGGCCTCTGGATAGGCCAGAGCCAGGCGAACCCCTTCCAGGGTGCGCGCCAGGGAGATGTTGTTTTGCCAGGCGCGCTCTGGGATGGCCGGATCGCTCACATGACCGTTGCCCAGCACGACGATGGCCTGGATGTCAGGATGCTGGCTCACCTCGAAGGGGGGATAGGTCTGCTCCAGGCTGCGGGCCAGCTCGTAGCTCACCGGCCGCGTCCCCATCAGGGCGATGATCACCAAGGAGAGGGTCGCCAGCAGCCTGCCGCTTTTTTGAAAGCGGGTGAACCAGAGCAGCACGAGCGCCAGCACCAACAAGGAGAGAGAGAAGGGGAGCGGCATCAACAGATGGCCCAGCCATTTCTTGATGACAAAGAAGTTGAGCTCGAACACGACAGACACGTCCTTGAGTTTTCAGCAAATTCGGGATGTGACAGAATACCCCTCTTTTTTCCTGTGGCCCAATCCTGTGTGGTTCCTCCTGCGGCCCTCATGGCGGGGCGGTCGAAGATGAGTGTGTCTTGAAGCAAGATCAGAGTTTTGACGGGCGCGCGGACAAGTTCGCTCGCAACATTTACGACTCCACCAAGGGGCGCATTCGCACCACCATTGTCTGGAGTGACATCGAAGCCTGCCTGGCGCGCCTGGGCAACCGGCCGCTGCGCATCCTGGATGCCGGCGGCGGCTTTGGCTACTTCGCCCAGAAACTGGCGGCCATGGGCCATCAGGTGGAGCTGTGCGATTTGTCGGCAGAAATGCTGGATCTGGCCCGGGAGCAGATCGCCCAGAAGGGCTTGGAAGACAGAATTCGTCTCATCCATTGCCCCATTCAGGAGCTCAAGCAACACGTGACCGGCACCTTCGATCTGGTGCTCTGTCACGCGGTACTGGAGTGGCTCGCCGAGCCGCGCCAGACCTTGCTGGGTCTGTTCCCTTTCGTCAAGGCTGGGGGCATACTGTCGCTGCTTTTTTACAATCGTCACGGCCTCCTGTTCCAGAGCCTGGTGGTGGGCAATTTTGACTATGTGCGCCTGGGCCTTCGCAAGAAACGCCAGACAGCCCTGACACCCACCAATCCCCAGTTGCCGGAGCAGGTCTATGACTGGATAGGCCGGGGGGGATTGCGGATCATCGGCAAGACCGGGGTGCGTGTCATCCACGACTACATGCGCCACAAGCAGGATCAGGTCGAGAAGTTCGAGGACCTGCTGGCCATGGAGCAGCAATATTGCCGCCAGGAGCCCTTTGTTTCCCTGGGGCGCTACATCCATGTGATGGCCCAGAAACCGGCCGGTTGAGCCCCACCGGCATGAATACGATGCGGGATCCAGCCGCCGGGGCGCCACCGACCCCGGCCTATATCACCACGGCAGGCAAAGACCTGCCGACTATAACAACGAGATGATAACGTCATGATGAGTACATCCCGTACCCTGCCAGAGACGGTGGGATGGGTCAGACAGGAGGGGTTGGCGCTGAACCTCCCCACCGACAGGCTGGCCTTTCTGATAGCGATCAAGACGCTCTCCGAGGACGAGTCTGATCTCTCGGAGGCCGCGCTGCACGATGCCTTTGGCTATGTCAGCAGTGCCTTCGGCCAGATGGACGAGACCCTCACCGGTCGCGCCAACAACGCCATCAACGATCTCATTCGTCAGCAACTGCTGTCGCGTTTCACCACCGACATGGTGGCGGGGGAGAGCCTCTACCGCCTGTCGCGCCTTGGCATGAGCATCGTCGATTTCTTCATGGATCAGCGCCAGGTGGACTCCATCAAGCTCTCCATCCTGCTCGAGCACCTGGCGGCCGAGCTCGACACCGCCCGCAAGGCGGCGCTCGAGACCAACACCCGGGAGCAGTGGGACGCCGAGGTGCTGCCGCGCCTCTCCTTCTCCTTGGAAGAGACGCTCGGGCGCATCGATCTCACCCAGCGCGCCATGGACGAGCAGCAAAACCAGGTCAAGAGCGAGATCGCGGCCCTGCTGACCCAGAACTGGGTCGATGCCATCCACAGCTGCGAGAAGCTCCTGCACGAGACCGGCCAGACCCTGCGCGAGTTGCAGGACACCCTGGACGCCGCCGGCCACCGCCTGCAGGCGGGGCTGCTCAACATTCAGGAAGCGGCCCAGGGGCGCGATGATCTGTTCCACGTCGAGGAGCTGACCCACGCCCTGCAGGGGCGTCTGGATGTCATCACCGCCTGGGGCCAGCAGTGCATCGAGCTCTGGTCCCGTTATGACAGGCACGTCCACAAGTTCATCCGCAACGCCATCGACATGGACAAGAACCGCGCCTTCAGCCAGCGGCTGCGGGAATCCATCCGCAACTTCGAGCAGCACAGCTGGTTGTTGCGGGTGGCCGAAGAGCCCCGTTTGCTGGAGCTGCGGGATGAAACCATCGCCATCCACGACGAGGAGGTGACCGGCGAGGTGCCCCTCGAGATGGAGTACGTAGAGATGGTGGACATCAACCAGGAGCTGGCGGAGCGCATCGAGCGCTACCTGGCCCGCTATCCGGAGCAGGGAGATCGGCTGGATCTTGCCGACGTGCTGCGGGAATACCTGCTGGACTACCCGGCCCATGCCCACTTCGACGTGGCGCGCCTCCTGATCGATCAGGCCGTGCGTCTCGGCCATGCCAGCGGTGAGCGCGAGCACCACCGCCAACCCGCATGGAAACCCATCAACCAAGCTGGATCCAAGGTTCAGGCCTATGTCATCGATCAATACTGAATTCCCCTTGCCCCTGCGCCTCGCAGAGGCCATCGCCAACCCCTTGTTTCCGCGCATCGACACCGCCCTGCGCTCCGGTCGCCACATCAGTGCCGACGAATTCGAGCAGCACTCTGCCCTGGTGGAGTACCACCAGGAGCTGGAGATCTTCTACGGCCGCTATCAGGTGGAACTCATCAAGGCGCCGGAAGGCTTCTTCTACCTGCGTCCGCGCCCGAGCGCCGACATCGGTACAACAGTGTTATCTGAGCTCGATATGCTGGTGGGCAAGGTGCTCTGCTACCTGTTCCTGAGCCCGGACAGGCTTGCCTCTGAAGGGGTGTTCGCCATGGGAGAGCTGCAAGAAGAGGTGCTGAGTCTGGCGGACGAGAAGCAACTGCTGCGCATGGTCAACAGCCGCTCCGGCGGCACGGATCTGGACAAGAAGAAGCTCCTCGAGAAAATCCGCACCTCCATGCGTCGCCTCAAGCGCCTCGGGATGATCACCCCCCTTGGCAACAGCGACAAATTCCGGGTCAACGAGTCCGTGTTCCGCTTCGCCGCCGATGTGCGCTCCGACGAGGATCCCCGCGCGGTGCAACTGCGGATGATCCAGGAAGGGGAGGCCATTTTCCACGACGACGAGATGCCGAGCAGCGATTCCCTGTTCGAGGATATCGAAGAGGATCTGGACGAAGAGCAGCTGGAGCTGGAGGTGGAAGATGATCTGCAACGTTAATGTGCCGGCACTGATGGTGTCTGCCGGTTTGATGGAGAGTGTGGCGTGAGAGGCAAATTCAAATCCCTGACCATGGTCAACTGGAACGGCTTCTTTGCCCGCACCTTCGATCTCGACCAGCTGGTCACGACCCTGTCCGGCGGTAACGGCGCGGGCAAGTCCACCACCATGGCGGCCTTTATCGCGGCCCTCATTCCCGACCAGTCACTGCTCCATTTCCGTAACACCACGGAGGCGGGCTCCTCCAGCGCGTCCCGCGACAAGGGGCTCTACGGCAAGCTGCAGCGTGGCCACTGCTATTCGCTGCTGGAAGTGATGAACAGCCGCGAGCAGCGGATCTGGGTCGGTGTGCACCTCGAACAGGTGGCCAACCGTGACAACAAGGTCAACATCACTCCGTTCGCCCTGGTGGATGTGCCCGAACACCTGGCGCCCACGGATCTGCTGCTGGAGAAGCTCGACGACGGCAAGGGTCGGGTACGTGCCTTCGCTGATCTGAAGGGGGCGGCAGCGGAGCTCGGCGCCATCAAGGTCGCCAAGTTCAATACGGTGACCGATTATCACAACTTCATGTTCGAGTTCGGCATCACCCCGAAGAAACTGCGGGATCAAAAGGATCGCGGCAAGTTCTATCGCCTGATCGAAGCTTCCCTCTACGGCGGTATCTCGTCTTCCATCAGCCGCTCCTTGCGTGAATACCTGCTGCCGGAGAACTCCGGGGTACGCAAGGCGTTCCAGGACATGGAGGCGGCCATCTACGAGAACCGCCGCACCCTGGAAGCCATCAAGGAGACCCAAGGTCAGCGGGATCTCTTCAAGAACCTGATCACCGAGACCACCCACTATGTGGCCGCGGAGTATGTGCGGGGCGCCGCCGAGAAGAGCCGTCTCTCCGAGCTGGCCCTCAAGGCACGCTCTGAGCTCGCCGGCAAACGCCGTCTGCTGGCCGAGGAGAAGCAGCGCGCCATCTATCTGGCGGACGAGGTGGATCAGCTCACCAACCGCGAGAAGCTCCTGACCGACGAGCTGGAGTCCGCCGCCGAGCACCTGGCCAAGGTGATGGCGGCCGTGGCCCTGCAAAAGAAGATTGCCCTCTATCGCGCCGATCTGGCGGAGCTCAACGACAAGCTCGAGCAGCAGCAGGCGGTGGTGGAAGAGATCCACGGCCAGTTGCTGGAAGTGGAGGAGCGCAAGGAGCTGGCCCAGGCAGAGGTGGACAGCCTCAAGACCCAGCTGGCCGACTACCAGCAGGCGCTCGATATCCAGCAGACCCGCGCCATCCAGTACCGTCAGGCGGTGCAGGCCCTGGAAAACGCCCGCGAGCAGTGCGAACTGCCGGGGCTCGAGCCTGCGCAGGCGAGCGACACCCTGCACCAGTTCCGCGCAGCCGAGCAGAGCCTCACCAGCCGGGTGCTGGGGGCCGAGCAGCAGCTGGCGCTGGCCAAGGCGGCGGTGGCCGAACACGAAGCGGCGCTGACGCTGCTGCTCAGCATCGCACCCGAGACAGTGCGCGAGGCTGCCTGGCCCACCGCGCAGGCGCTGCTCAAGCGCCACATCGAAGACAAGGCCCGCATTGCCCAGGGGCAGGGTCTGCGCGCCGCGCTGGCTCGCCTCGAGAAAGAGAGCGAAAGCCAGAAGACGCTCTTGCGGCTGCGAGACGAGCTGGCCCAGGCGTCTGGTCAGCACATTGCTAGCCAGGACGAGCTGGAGATCTTCCTCGAAGCCCAGCGCACCCGCCAGGAGGAGCTCTCCGAGCAGCAGGCAGAGGCCAATCAGCGCCGCGCCAGCCTCGAGCATCAGGGTACTCAGCTGGGTCGCGATATCGCGGAGCTGACCAAGCTGGCCCCGCGCTGGCTCAAATCCTTTGAAAAACTCGAGCAACTGCGCGAGCAGAGTGGCTTGGCCTTGGCCACCGCCGAAGAACTCTCTTCCGGCATGCAGAGCGTGCTCGACAAGGAGCGGGAGTTCGAGCAGGAGAGCAACCGCATTCAGGGCCAGAAACAGGCGCTGGAGATGCAAATTCGCAACCTGCAGCTGGGTGCCGGCGAGGCGGATCCGCGTCTTGCCCGCATCGCCGAGCAGGTGGGGGGCGTGCTGCTCTCGGACGTCTATGACGACATCTCCATCGATGATGCCCCTTACTACTCCGCGCTCTACGGCCCGGCTCGCAGCGCCCTGGTGGTGCTCGACCTCGAAGGCGCCATCGAGCGGCTGAAAAAGCTGGAAGATTGCCCGGAAGATATCTACCTCATCCAGGGCAACCCCGACTCCTTTGACGAGGATCTGGTGGAAGCTGATGAGCTGGGGGACGCCGTGCTGGTGCGCACCAGCAAACGTCAGGTGCGCTTCTCCCGCTACCCCGAGCTGCCGCTGTTTGGCCGCGCCGCCCGGGAAAAACGGATCGAGCAGCTCGATCTTGAGCGGGAAAACCTCATCGAGGGCTACGCCAAGGCCGCCTTCGAGCAGCAGAAGTACCACCGTCTCTACGGCCACTTCCGCGACTTTATCGGCCAGCATCTGGATATCGCCTTCCGCCCGGACCCCGAAGCCGAGGTGCAGGCCAAGCAGCACGAGCAGCGCAAGCTGCAAGAAACCATCGCCGAGTGCGACAAGCAGCTGAGTGATGCCAAAGCCGCCGCCGCCCAGCTGACCCGCCATATCCAGCTGGTGCAGGGGATGCTGCCCTTTGCCCACCTGTTTGCCGAGGCAGACCTGGCGGCCCGCCTCGAGGCGGCTCACGCCGATGTGGAGGCCCTTAAAACAGCCGAAGCCTTTATCGCCAGGCACGGCAAGGCGCTGGAAAAACTGGAAACCATGGTGCAGGTGCTGCGCCAGGATCCCCAGGATCTGGCGGCCCTGCAGGCGGCCTTTGACGAGGTGAGCGACCTGCTGGCCGAGCAGAAGCGCCGTTGCTACGCCCTCGATCAGCTGGTGGCCCGTTTGCCGCACTTTGCCTATCAGGATGCGCAAGATCTGCTGGGCAAGGCCTCCGAGATGAGCGAGCGACTCAAAGAGAAGCTCAAGGCGGCAGAGCTTGCCGCCCGCATCGCCGGTGAGCAGCACAAGCAGATCACCCAGCGCCACACCGAGGCGCTGCAACTGCGCACGGCGCTCGATTCCAGCGCCTCGGCCAAGGGGCAGACCCTGGCGGAGTTCGAGCAGGAGCTGGCGGCCATGGGGCTGACCCTGTCGGATGACATGGAAGAGAAGGCCCGTGCCCACAAGAAAGAGATTGAAGAGCTGCTTATCCGCACCCGGACCCGCCGCACCAGCGCCGAGGCCCAGTTGCAGGTGTGCAAGCGCGAAATCGAGTCCCTTGGCGGTCGTCTCAAGCTCGAAGGCAAGGATTACTACAGCGCCCGCAAATCCCTGGTGGGTCACAAGGCGAGCTGGTCGCGGGTGGTGCGTCTGGCACGGGAGACCGACGTCGAGAAGCGTCTGAACAAGCGCGAGCTGGCGTACCTCGACAGCGACGAGCTGCGCTCCATGTCGGACAAGGCCCTCGGCGCCCTGCGGGTGGCGGTGGCCCACGACGAGGCCCTGCGCGATGCGCTGCGTCTGTCGGAAGGCAACCGCAGCACCGAGCAGAAGGTCGCCTTCTATGTGCAGGTCTACCGTTACCTGAAAGATCGCATCCGCAACGACATCATCCGCTCGGACGATCCGGTGGAAGCCATCGAGGAGATGGAGATCGAGCTGGCGCGCCTCGCCGACGAGCTCAAGCAGCGGGAAACCCATCTGTCGCTCTCCTCCCACGAGGTGGCGGCCAAGATCACCAACATCATCCGCCGGGAGCAGAACCGCATCCGGGTATTGAACCAGGGCCTGCAGAACATCGCCTTCGGTCTGGTGCGCGGGGTGCGTCTCAACGTCAATATCCGCGAGGCCCACACTCGCCTCCTGACCGCACTCGCCGATCAGAGCGCCATGCACAACGATCTTTTCGCCGACAAGGAGCTCAGCTTCTCCGAGGCCATGGCCAAGCTCTTCCAGCGTCTCAACCCGCAGGTGGAGCAGGGGGAGCGCAACTATCAGGTGATGGGGGACGTGCTGCTCGACTATCGCAACTACCTGGAGCTGGAGATCGAGGTGCAGCGCGGGGCTGACGGCTGGCTGCGGGCCGAGAGCGGCGCCCTCTCCACCGGCGAGGCGATCGGCACCGGTCAGGCCATCCTCTTGATGGTGCTCATCAGCTGGGAGGAGGAGTCCCGCCGTCTGCGCGGCAAGGACATCGCTCCCTGCCGCCTGTTGTTCCTGGACGAAGCGGCACGGCTTGATGGCAAATCCATCGCCACCCTGTTCGAGCTGTGCGAGCGGCAGGACATGCAGCTCCTCATCGCGGCGCCGGAGAACATCAGCCCCGAGAAGGGCACCACCTACAAGCTCATCCGCAAGGTGCAGGGCAAGCACGAGCATGTGCATGTAGTGGGGCTGCGCGGCTTTGGCTTCGCCGACGACAAGCTCATCGCCTGACATCTTCCCCTGACAGGGGCTGACGGAGCGATACGCAAAACGGGAGGCTTGGGCCTCCCGTTTTCCATGGGAAATGTGAGAGAGTAGGCCCCTGTTAACGGAAGCCTGACTGGCGATGCTGGTCGCTCTGTCCCATCGAGGAAGCAACGCATGACGACGCGACAAAAAGGGCTGCTGGCCTCTCTGTGCCTGCTGCTGGCCGCCTGCAGCAGCCACCCTGATGCAGGCAGTGCGGGCAACTGGCGAGGCTATACCCAGACGGGGCTTGCCTCCTATTACGCCGATCGCTACCACAACAAGCGCACCGCCAGCGGGGAGCCTTACCAGCGCCACGCCAACACCGCCGCCCACATGACACTGCCCTTTGGCGCCCTGGTGAGGGTCACCAACCTCGCCAACGACAAGAGCGTGGTGGTGCGGGTCAACGACAGGGGCAATTTCCCCCGCGGGCGCATCATCGATCTCTCCAGGGCGGCGTTCAGCGCCATCGGCAATCCCCGATCCGGGCTTATCAAGGTCAGGATTGAGGTGCTCTAGTCACCGGGTCTGCATGTGCCGGTGCCCCTCCATACCCGGGCCGCTGGAAGAGGGCATTTCCCGGTGATCGCGGGCCATCTTCTTCATTCCATTGGTGAGGTCGCCAACGCGATTTCCCATTTTCCGGTGTGCCATTAAGATAGCCAAACGAAAAACAGGGTGTCTTTGCCATCTGGCGGCAACCGGGCATGGCATGGTGTGTGAGACACCCTTTCAACCCCCTGCCCATGTTTCGCCGCTAAGGCGCAGGCTATAAAGAGAGACGTCATTCACTGGGAGGATCAGAACATGGCTGACAAGCGTGCCATTCAGGCAACGGCCATCCCCGAGCACAAGGCAAAGTCCCTCTATCCGGAGCCCTTTGCCTCCCTGGTCAAGCACCGCACCCGGCGCAGGCTGGGGGATCATTTCGGCCTTGCCAATTTCGGGGTCAATCTGACGACCCTGGCACCGGGGGCCATCTCGGCGCTCAAGCACCATCACGGCCTGCAGGACGAGTTCGTCTATGTGCTCTCGGGCAATCCCACCCTGCGCCACGGGGAGGAGGAGTACCGGATGTCGCCGGGGGAGTGCATCGGCTTCAAGGGGGGCAGCGGCCTGGCCCACCAGTTGCTCAACCACGGTGAGGTGGACGCCGTCTATCTCGAGGTGGGGGACAGGCTGCCAGGGGACACCGTCGACTATCCCGACGACGATCTGGCCCTGGTACAGGGTGCCGATGGCGCCTGGTCAGCCAGACACAAGGATGGCACCCCCTACTAGGGTGCCTCTTCGGGCAATGAGAGAGACCTCCATGGTGTTCAGCCCCTTTTCTGCTGTCAGGGCAGAGGATTTTCTGCCGCTGCTCAACGACGAGACGCTGCGAAAGCACCTGATCCCTCACCCGCTTTTCGATGTGGCCGGGGTGCGCGACTGGATGGCGTACAAGCTGGGAGTCGACGCCCGGCCAGGTTGCCGCGTGCGCGCCATCTTCCTCGACGGCACCCTGGCGGGGTGGTGCGGTATCCAGCCCGATGACGAGGGGGTGGAGCTTGCCATCGTGCTCGCCAAGGCCGGCTGGGGAAGCGGCGTGGCGATTTTCAACGAGATGATGGGGTGGGAGAGGGAACTTGGCCATCGGACGATACTCTTTCACTTGCTGGATACCCGCCCGCCTTATCTGTCCCTCGCCAGACGGGCCATCTGGGTGAGGAAAACGCGCCTGGGCGAACACCCTTTCACCACCTATTGCCTTGACGTTGAGCGCTGGCCTGCAGGCCCTTAGCCTGGACCAGGGGGCCGCAAGCCGTGCCGCCTCCTGGCGGGTCCCGTTGCCACCCTTTGCGCCATGATCCCTCCCGCTCGTTTGTTCCTCCGTGCACGGCGTGGTTATCCACCCCGTTGAACACAGTGTTCATTCTGCCCCCCTATATGGCCCCCACCGTCCTGCCTACACTGGGCAACGTCTGATGGGGGAGTATCCGGCAGTATAAATCGCTGTCCAGGTTGCACTCTCTGGCGTGTTGACGATGTACAACGGAGAAAACTGGATGAAAAAAGAGACAGACAAACTGGTATCGATCGCAGTGCTCAAGGCCCGTGACGGCATGGGAGAGCGCCTTCGCGATGCCCTGCTTACCTTGATTGACCCCACTCGCCAGGAGCCGGGCAACCTCGATTACGTGCTGTTCGAGTTGAAGGATGAACCCGGCACCTTCTACATGCGGGAAGCCTTCGTGAGTCAGGCCGCCCTGGATGCCCACTGTGAGACCGCGTATTTCCAGGCTTTCGCTCGCCAGGCGGACGAACTGCTGGCCGAACCCCTTCGGCTTGTCTTCATGGAAGAAGTGAGCCCCTGATCCTTGCCGCAGAGCCCGATGGTCCCCTCATCGGGCTTTTTGCCTTCAGCCTCGCTCCCGGCAATCGCATCTACCTGCTCGGCTGTGTGGCCATGGCCCTGAACCCCATCCTGATCAAGCGCTGCTACCGGGGGAGTCCTTCCTCCACCTGACCGGCTGGACCCTCATCTGCGCCACTGTGCTGCTCACCGGCATGCTGACCGGGGAGACAGTACACTGGGAACAGGTAGGCTGGGGGGTAGAAGGTGTGCTGCTGACCATGGTGCTCCTGCCCCTTCATGCTGGCAAACGGGGGGCTGTCTGAGGGGCCGCCTGTGGCCCTGATCAACCAGGGAGTGCGTCATGAGAAGAACCCTGATCCTGGTACGCCATGGCAAGTCGAGCTGGGAAGACGCGTCTTTGTCTGACCGCGCTCGTCCGCTGGCTGCGCGCGGGCTGCGCGATGCGCCCCTGATGGGGGCTCGTCTGGCGCACCTTGGGGTGAAGCCCGATCTCATCCTCTCGAGCCCCGCCTGCCGGGCCCTGACGACCGCCCGGCTGCTTGCCGCAGAGCTGGGTTATTCCCCGAACCACATCGCCATCGACGAGGGCCTCTACGAGAGCGATGCCGGGACCCTTCTCGGGGTGGTGGGGGCGCTTTCAGATGATCTCGCCTGCGTGCTGCTGGTGGGTCATGATCCTGCCTTCACCGACCTGGCTCATGGCTTTTCCTCCGGTATCACTCGCATGCCGACCTGCGCCCTCGCCCGCTTCATCTTCGACGCCCCCTCCTGGTCGGCGCTCCCGTCCTGCTCGCCGGTGGTGGCCGTGCTGGACTTTCCGAAGAAGAGGTAGGGGGGGCAGAAACGACAAGGGGAGCCGCGGCTCCCCTTGTCGTGATGGTGACGGGGTCATTTGGCCGCGATGGGCCCCTTGGTGCCCGCGTCGTTGTCGACCCAGCCATCTTCTCCCTTGAGGCGGCGATCCCCCTGGATGGTGTAGATGACCATGCCCTCCTTGAACACCAGGGCGCCGTCGGATTTCCTGGCACTGACCTGCTTGTCGTTGACCCACACCTGATCCTTGTCATCGATGCGGATGTTCGCGACCGTGGCGCCCGTCTCGGGGAAGGTGGCGACCCAGTTGCCGGTGTAGGGGCTGGCGCTGGCCGCTGCGGGGGCGGCGCCAAATCCGGCGGCGGCGTTCTCGGCCTTGCTCATGTTGATGTCACAGCCGCTGAGTTCGCTCACCTGGGTACAGCCTGAGCGCTCCAGCTTCTGCTCATAGCTCATAGCTCATGTTCAATCCGCCTTCGTTGGCCGTGGCGGCGGTGCCAAATCCTGCCTTGGCGTTTTCCGCCTTGCTCTTGTGAATATCGCAGCCCTGGGCTTCGGTCACCTGGGTGCAGCCGGAGCGTTCCAGCTGCTCGGCGTATTTGTGGTTGATGGCGTGAACCTGGGCGCTGCCCAACAGGGTGAGGGTCAGGATGAGCGCGGTCTGTCTGAACATGATCAATACCTCTGGCAATGGGTCATTCGGGCTTGCTGCTCCCTGGGCGGCAAGGGGCTTGCGCTGGCGAGATGAAGCCCTCTCTCACCATAGCAAGCAGGAGGGAGCGAAAGACGATGTCTGCGTCAGCTCTGGGGGATGCGGACCCCCTTGTCGAGGTAGAGGCTGCTGTAGTGGGCGCGGTGGGTGACGAACATCACCTGATGGCGACTGCCATCGGAGAGAATGATGAAATCACCGGCCTGTGCCGGGCTTTGCAAGCGGATCTCGTGTTCGGGGGCCGTCAGCTTGTCGGCCTCCTCCCGGAAGGTGAGGGTGTAGGAATACATATGGCGCTCCACCGCAGGCTCATATACAGACACGCCTACAACTCTAGCCCCGGTAGCCGGGATCCGCGGCGCCCAAGCGGCGCCGATGGTGCAGATAATGTCAGCAGCGGTGAGGCACAGGGATCAGGGACGACCACTGAGCAGGATGGCGCCGCCCAGGGTGATGAAGAGCCCGCCGGTGATGCGGCCAACGAGGCGCTCGCCGCGACCTGGCTTGAAGTAGCGACCGGCGCGCCTGGCCAGGGCGACATAGCACAGATGCACCAGGCTGACGATGGCGCAGATGGTCAGGTACATGGTGATGAACTGCAGCGTCAGCGGACTCTGGTGATCGAGGAACTGGGGCAGCAGGGCGCAGAGGAAGACGATGGTCTTGGGGTTGCTGGCGGAGACCAGAAAGGCTTCTCGCAACAAGGAGAGGGTGGTTCTGGTGCGTCCCCGCGCGGTGGAGGGAGAGAGCCCTTGGGCACTGGTATTGGCCGCGCGCAGCGCCTTGTAGCCCAGATACACCAGGTAGCCACCCCCGCCAGCTTGAGGGCGACAAAGAGGGGAGGCAGGGTTTGCAGCAGGGCCCCCACCCCCATGGCGACCAGACCGATGAGGATGGCCTGGCACCCCAGGTTGCCGAGGATACTGACAAGGGCGGCGCGCCAGCCGTGTTGCAGACCGTTCTTGACCACCAGCAGCACATTGGGGCCAGGGGTCAGGGTCGCCAGCAGATAGGCCAGCGCAAACAGCATCCAGGTATTGGGGTTCATGAGCAGATCCTTGGCGTCAAAGCTGGCATGATGCCAGCCTCTTTGACGAGTCGTCCAGCGGCGTCTCTCCCGGCCCCGAAGAGGATCCAGGCGAGAGCAATCAGGTGCAGCATGGTCTGCGGCTGGAAATGAAATAGGCAAGGATATGTATAAAAAAATCGCATGAAGGCAGTTTTTTATGATGTGTTAAAACCGCAGATAAGCTGTCTTTTTTCTCACCGGTTAACCTATGGCGTCGCAGCATACTGATTTCACCGATGTCGATGGATTGCCAATCGTAAGCGCTGACCATCCTGCCACGAGCTTGTGGACGGGTGACGGTTTGAAAGAGCGATCTTCCTTTGGTGCGAGACAGGTCACGGTTGTGGACAGAAAGATCCCCTCTACTTGGCCATATGGAACCGCAATGAATGAGGGGGGAGGATGTCACTTTTTGATGAGCGTCGAGTGCAGGATCTCTGTGCCCGCTTGCTGGCAGACACTAATAACCAGGGATATTCACTCGATAGCAAGCATGGCCGCGAGTTGAGAGATCTCCTGCAGGCTGTGGGTGGAGTCAAGCCAGTGGGACGAGGGGCTCGTCATGTGTTGACCGATGCTGGAAGGAATTATCTCGCAGCACAGCTGGCACAGGTTGCACCAGTGATGCCGGACAGGCGTGACACGATACGGGCTCTCGGGGTGGACCTGCCCGCACATCTAAACCAGGCCAGTTTTCATGCCCTCTGGCATGGGGACAGCAAGAGCGGGATAGATCCAGATAATGATGCTATCGACATCACGCTGACACAGGATGAAGTGATTCGACTTCGCACGCTGAGCCCGCTGTCACTCATCGGCAAGGACGGACTGCGCTACGACATGAGGGCGCAACTGGCACTATTGGGAGAGCTGGTCTTACCGGAGCGCTGCTTGAGTAAGTTACATGGCATTGAGTGGCAGGGGCGGCAACTGGTCACGGTGGAGAACAAGGGAGCTTTCGTGGATTACCCGCTGCAAGTGGGGGAGTTGTTGCTCTATGTGCCTGGCCGCAATACCAAGTTGGCACGTCAGGTATTCCCGCTGTTGCCGGCTGCCGTACCCTGGGCCCATTTTGGCGATTTGGATCAGCGCGGATTGGATATCGCTAACGAGCTGGCCCATGCCCTTCGTCGTCCGTTGGCTCTTTGGCTACCCGACACCTTGATGGCCTATGTTCATCACTATGCCCGCACTCTGATCCGCCGTCTGGAGGGGCAACCGATCAGCAGAGGCAAGATCCCATGGGAGGAGGTACCCGTGGTGAGTGAGCATGGCAAGCAACTGGAAGAGGTCCTTATATATCTGATCGAAAAGGGATTGTGGTTGGAACAGGAAGTATTGGTGCTAGCCGGAGGTTGGCAGTCATGGCCACTCGACGCGCCTTGCGGCCAACGCAGTAATGAAAAAACCGCCATCAGGCGGTTTTAATGGTTGTCAGCCCCTATTTCAGGGCTTTTTTCAGCTTTTTGATCTTGCCTTCGTGCTTGGCGATTTTCGCCTGGCGGGCGGCGATCTTCTTTTTGATCTCTTTCTTGCTGGCCATGGGGCGGCTCCTTGTCTCGTGGGCGCCATGGGGATCAGGGTGCCCGGGGTCTTTCCATGCGTGCCGGGAAGGCCCTCTCCGTTGGCGCACTGGCGGCCAGGGGAGGGGGCATACCGCGGAACTGGTTTGCAGGATAGTCCAGTTTCCCCCGGATGCCACCCGAACGGCAGGAAACAGAGGCAACAAAAAAGTGCCCCCGGGGGGCGCTTCTGGCTTGAAGGGGTCAGTATCAGGCCTTCTTCAGGTAGGCGGCCACCAGCACGATCTGCATGCCGTTGACCTTGCCCTCGATGTGCAGCGGGTTGTTGGTCAGGCGAATGCCCTTGACCAGGGTGCCGCGCTTGGCGGTGAAGCCGGCGCCCTTGACGTCCAGATCCTTGATCAGGGTGACTGAGTCCCCTTCCACCAGCACGGCGCCATTGGAGTCGACGGTCGGTACGCTGTCGTCATCGTCGCTGGTCACGCCGGCGTCTGCCCAGGCCTTGACTTCGTCTTCCATGTACATCATGTCCAGCATGTCCTGGGCCCAGAGCTCGCCCCGGGCGACGAGGGCCTTCAACTGGCGCCAGGCCATCACCTGCACCGCCGGCACCTGGCTCCACATGCTGTCACCCAGACAGCGCCAGTGGTTCACCTCCGTGGTGTCCGGCTGCTCCAGCTGGCCGCGGCAGGTGGCGCAGAGGACCACGCTGTGGTCGTCGTCACTGGCGGGGGAGTGCGGCACCGGGAAGGCAGTCAGCGCATGTTCTGCGCCACACAGCTCGCATTTGGCATTTGCACGGGCTTGCAGGATGGCATTGATGGTCATGATTGGGTTCCGTTTATAGGGGTAAAGCGGCTCGCCGTGGCGGGCTGCGCGAATGAGGGGGCGGAATATAGCACAAATCCCTGCTTTTTGTCAGGCTACCAGCGGCGCACAGGCGAGTGCTTTTTGACGGCAGATCGCTAGAATGAGCCTCCCTTTTTGCGCCAAAGGACAGGTTCACCGTGCTGGCCCACCGTTTTCGACAACTGGACTGCTTGCTCACCGCCGAGCGACGCTGGTGGCAATACCAGCCCTATCACCATTTGGGGATCGCCTTTGCCCGCGAGGCGCCAGCCCTTGCGAAGTGCCTGGCAGCCCTGACCCTTGACGAGATAGCGCACCTCGACGGGGACATGGATGCGCTCTGCACCCTGCTCGCCCCCTGGATCCCGGCGGGGGCCGAGTTGCAGGCCCTCGGCGAGCTTGCCCCTTTCGCCCCAGAGCCCGTCCAGTGCGCCAGGACCATGGCGATGTACATGCCGGGACGCAAGCAGGGGCAGATAGAGGCCTTCACCGGCTGCCTGCCCCCCCACCAAGGTCCCTATCTGGAGTGGTGCGCCGGCAAGGGGCATCTGGGGCGCCTGGTGTCGCTGCACCGTGGCGCGGAGATCCTGAGCCTGGAGTGGCAGGGGGCGCTCTGCGAGGAGGGGCGGCGGCTCGCCGCGCGCGACGGCGCCAACATGCGGTTCGTGGAGGCGGATGCCTTTGCCACCGAGTCCGGGGCCCTCATCGCCCCGCACCATCACGCCATGGCGCTCCATGCCTGCGGCGATCTGCACACCCATCTGCTGACGCGGGTGGCCGAGGGGCGTGCCCAGGGGGTGACCCTCTCCCCGTGTTGCTACCACCTCATCAGAGGAGAGCACTATGCGCCCCTCTCCCGGGCCGCCAGGGCCAGTGCCCTGCGCCTTGGCAAGAGCGATCTGAAGCTGCCGCTGCAGGAGACGGTGACCGGCGGCGCCCGCATCGCCCGGTTGCGGGAGCGGGAGGTGGTGTGGCGCCTCGCCTTTGACTGCCTGCAGCGCCAGGTGCGCGGGGTGGATGAGTACCTGCCGGTGCCCAACCTGCAAAAGAGCCTGCTGACCGGGGACTTCGAGGATTTCTGCCACTGGGCCGCCGAACGCAAGGGGATGGGCTTGCCCGCGGGGCTCGACTACGCCGCCTTGCTGGCACAGGGGGAGCGGCGCTTTGGCGATGTCGCCCGCATGGAGCTGGTGCGCCACCTGTTTCGCCGCCCCCTGGAAATCTGGCTGCTGCTCGATCGCGCCCTTTTCCTCGAGGAGCAGGGCTACCGGGTGGAGGTGGGCACCTTCTGCCCCAAACCCATGACCCCGCGCAACCTGCTGATCCAGGCGGTGCGCGCAGGGGGGATCTGAGCAAGCGTCCGCACAGGTCGGATGGCTGCGCCAACAAGGCCAGGGGCTGGATCCCCCTGCAAACGAGCGCCATCTGAGTGCAGGGAGGCGTGGCTCACAATTTCGCCAAATTCTTAATTCTTGTCGTGAATTTAGTTGCCAGGATGCCTATGCTCGCCCTGACATTTTCAAGACAAGGATGGTTACCCATGTTCATGCTCACGCGCACCGCCTGCCTGGTTGCCCTCGTCTGGGCACTGCCCGGCCAGAGCGCCATGACAATCCAGCCCGATCCCCAGAACAGCGGCGGCTATGTGATGGCGGCGGCGGATCTTGCCAGTGCGGCCCAGGCCAAGACCGCCAACCCCATGTACGGGATCTGGTCCCACGCCCTGGCCACCCGGCCCAATTCGGTGGTGGAGGCCATCGTAGCCCGCGCCCCCGGCAACCCGGACAACGTCAAGCGGGTCGAGCGGGTCTTCACCGAATCGGACTGGGAGTTCCTGACCCAGATGGCCGCCCCGGAGTACACCTACGAGCGCTTCCTGCGGGCGGTGGGCAAGTTCCCCGCCTTCTGCGGCGACTACACGGACGGGCGCAATGCGGACGCCATCTGCAAGAAGTCCATCATCACCGCCTTCGCCCACTTTGCCCAGGAGACCGGCGGCCACATTGCCAAGGAGAATGTCTCCGACAACCCCCTGGGGCTGGAAGAGTGGTGCACGTGCGGGAGATGGGCTGGTCTGAGGGGCAGACCGGCTACACCACGGGGTGTGGCCAGAGTGACTGGCAGAACCGGCGCTGGCCCTGCAGCACCGGTCAGGGCTATTTCGGTCGCGGCGCCAAGCAGCTCTCCTACCACTTCAACTACGGCGCCTTCTCCGAGGCCATGTTCGACGGCGACGCCTCTGTGCTCCTCAACAACCCCGGGCTGGTGGCGGACTCCTGGCTCAACCTCGCCTCCGCCATCTGGTTCTTCCTGACGCCCCAGGCTCCCAAACCCGCCATGCTGCACGTCATCGACCGGACCTGGGTGCCCTCCCAGCGTGAGCTGGCGGCGGGCATCGGCTACGGCTTTGGCACCACCATCAACATCATCAACGGTGGCATCGAGTGCGGCGAGCAGAACAAGAACAAGGGCCAGCCGGTCAACCGCATCCGCTACTGGGAGGGGCTCGCGGCCCACTACGGGATCCCGCTGCTGGCGGACGAGAAGAACACCTGCTGGCAGCAGACCCCCTATGGCAGCCTCAACCTCAACGGCGCCACCGACGTGCTCTACACCAACTGGGACGGCAACTGGAAATACTACCCGGACAGACCCGGCGGCTACTCCTTCGAGTGCGATCTGGTGGGGTACCAGACCGCCTATTCGGCCCTGGTGCCGGGGGATTACGAGAAGTGCGTGACCAACTTCTACGGCTCCCACGCCAGCTGGCCCAAGGTACGGGTGGTGGCCGCGCTGGATCCGGCCCCGGTCGACCCCGGCACGCCGCCGGTGGACGGGGTACCGGCCTGGGAGGCAAGCAAGGTCTACACCGCGGGCAACAAGGTGAGCCACAAGGGGGTCATCTATCAGGCCAAGTGGTGGACCCAGGGCAACGAGCCGGGCAAGGGGGATCCCTGGGCACCGGTAACCTGAGAGTCAGTACAAGCGCAAGCACTCCGGGGAGGCCGCGCGCCTCCCTTGTTGATCGCCGCGCTGGCTTGCTGCGCCTCTTTTGGCACTGATAGCCTGCGGATTCACACCGAGGGAGGATGACCATGAACATCGCCATTCATTTTGAAATTCCGGTACAGGATCTGGAGAGAGCCATCCGCTTCTATGAGGGGGTCTTCGAGACGGTGCTGGAGCGGGTGCAGATCGATGGCAACGAGATGGCGCTCTTTCCCCTGGAAAGTGGCACGGCGGGCTGCTCCGGCGCCCTGGCGAAGGGGGAGAGCTATGTGCCGAGCCTGGATGGCACCCGGATCTATCTGCGGGTGCCTGACATCGAGGGGACCATGGCCCGGGCACTGGCATCGGGCGGGGCCTGTCTCTATCCCGTCACCCGGGTCGGGGAGGGCCTCGGGGTGGCGGAGTGTCGGGATTGCGAGGGGAATCGCATCGCCTTGCAGGAGGGAACCTGACCATTATTTATCCGGTGCATGGGATATGTTGAGTCATTCACGCGATGAATAAAGAGGGGGATTTTCCCGCTCCGGGAGTCTCAGACCCGCGGTGAGGCCCCGGAATGGTCAGTTGCCGCCCCCCGGATCCCGTGCTACTTCATCTGGTGCGGCAAGAAGGCGAGCACCCGTTCGCCCGGTCTGTCGCCCCAACTCTCAGGAGGCATCATGGAAGGACATTGTCTGTGTGGCGGGATCACCGTGTCGAGCGGCGATCACAAGGAGGTCAACCTGTGTCACTGCGCCATGTGCCGGCGCTGGTCAGGGGGGCCCATGTTCGCGGTGCACGGGGGCAAGGGCGTACGGTTCACCGGGATGACCCCGGTGGCCTACCGCTCGTCGGAGTGGGCGGAGCGCGGATTCTGCCCCACCTGCGGCACCCATCTTTTCTACCATCTGTTGCCGACGGACGAGTACATCCTCTCCGCCGGCCTGTTTCAGGATCAGGGGTTCGAGCTCACCGGGCAGATCTTCATCGACGAGAAGCCCGACTTCTATGCCCTCAAGAACGACACCCCGACCCTGACCGGGCAGCAGGTGTTCGAGCAGTTCGCCCCCAAACCCTGAGCCTGTAATCACCCCGAGGAGAAGCCATCATGGATGAACAACCGAAGGTGAAGGGGCCTGCCTCCTATTTTCCCGCCATCGAGCAGAAATACGGCCACCCCATCGTCCACTGGCTGACCCTGCTGGCGGGGCGGGAGGAGCGCAAACACATGGCCCTGGTGGCCTGGCTCAAGGACGAACACGCCATGGGTCACGGCCATGCCAATGCCCTGGTGGCACACTTTTTGGCGCAGCCCGATGCGCCCGGCGTGGCATGACAGTGCCACAGTGCAAAACGTGCAGGAAAGCCAGAGGAGCAGAGAGATGAAGATAAGCGTCAGCGTCTGGGTTGCCAGGCCGATTGCCGATGTGTGGCGGGGCTGGAACACCCCCGCCAGCATCATGGCGTGGAACGCCGCTTCCCCGCAGTGGCACTGCCCCCAAAGCCGGGTGGACCTGCGGGTGGGTGGGCGTTTTTGCCACCACATGGCGGCGCGGGATGGCAGCACGGGGTTCGATTTCGAGGGGACCTTCACCGAGGTCACGGCGCCGACGGGGCTCGGCTACGTCATGGCCGATGGCCGCGAGGTGAGCGTGCGGTTCGTGGCAGAACAGGGGGGCACCCGGGTGGAGGAGCGGTTCGATGCCGAGTCCCTGCACAGCGGCGAACAGCAGCGGGCGGGGTGGCAGAGCATCCTGGATAACTTCAAGCGCCATATGGAGGCCGCCGGCTGACCCCTGCGGGGTGCCAATAAAAAAACCACCGCAAGCTGGCGGTGGTTTTTTTATGGCGTTCGTCCGGGGCAAGGCGGGGCAGGGGGTCACTCCGCGATGTCCAGCAGCACCAGGATGGCGCTCTCGCCCCCCCACTCCCGCGGCGCCTGGTGAAAGGCGCGCACAGCGGGGTGCTGGGCCAGCCAGCTCGGGATGCGCTGCTTGAGGATGTGCTTGCCGATGCCGTGCATCACCGAGGCGACGTGGATGTTCTCTTTTCGGCACAGGGTGAGCAGGGCCGCCAGCTCCTGCTTGGCCTGGTGCTGGTTCATGCCGTGCAGATCCAGATAAATCTCCGGCGGGTAGCTGCCGCGCTTGAGCTTTTTCAGCTCGAATTTTGACACGTCGTCGCGCACGTAACGGGTCGGCCCGTCCGCCTCGAGATGGGGCTGGTACTCGTCGCTGAAAAAGTAGTCAACCCCAAGCTTTTCGCGGCTCTCGCGCACTTCGCGTTTCTGCTTGACCGGGTTTGAGGAGGCCCTTATGGTATCTTGCTTAATTTTCCGGGTACCTTTGACAGCATCACGAAACAGCAGGCTTTCCTCGTCTGTGAGTGAGGGCGTATTTTTCATCAGGTACTCGTCTTGCTCGCTGTATAAAATTCTCGGGCCGGATATTACTCGACTTGGAGGTGGATTTGGACAAGATATTTATCGATGAGGTGGTTGCCGAAATGCACACCATCCAGGACATGTTGCGCTGGGCCATGAGTCGTTTCAACGACGCCGGGATCTTCTACGGACATGGTACCGACAACGCCTGGGATGAGGCCGTGCAACTGGTGCTGCCCGCGTTACATCTGCCGCCGGACGTGGATCCGGGCATGCGCCACTCCCGCCTGACCACCAGCGAGCGCCACCGCATCGCCGAGCTCATCATCCGCCGCGTGCAGGAGCGCATTCCGGCGCCTTACCTGACCAACAAGGCCTGGTATGCGGGCTGGGAATTCTACGTGGACGAACGGGTGCTCATTCCGCGCTCCCCCATCGCCGAGATGGTGGCCAACCGCTTCGCCCCCTTCCTGAAAGACGAACCGACCCGGATCATGGACTTGTGCACCGGCTCCGGCTGCATCGCCATCATCATGGCCCACGAGTTCCCCCATGCGGAAGTGGATGCCATCGACATCAGCGTCGATGCCCTCAACGTGGCCGAGCGCAACATCAACGATCACGGACTGGAGCAGCAGGTTATCCCCATTCGCTCCGATCTGTTCCGGGATCTGCCGGCCGGTGACAAGTACGATCTCATCGTCTCCAACCCGCCCTATGTTGACTCCGAGGACATGTCGGATCTGCCGGAGGAGTTTCGCCACGAGCCGGAGCTGGCCCTGGCGTCGGGCTCCGACGGCCTCAAGCTCACCAAACGTCTGCTGGCCAATGCCGCCGACTTCCTGAAAGAGGATGGCGTGCTGGTGGTCGAGGTGGGCAACAGCATGATCCACCTGGAAGCCCAGTTCCCCGAGGTGCCCTTCACCTGGGTCGAGTTCGAAAACGGCGGCCACGGCGTCTTTGTGATGACCCGCGCAGAGCTCGAGCAGCACCAGGCCCATTTCGCCATTTACAAGAACTAAGCAGCAAGGAGCATTCATGGCAGGGAACAGTTTCGGCCAACTCTTTCGGGTCACCACTTTCGGCGAGAGCCACGGTCTGGCGCTGGGCGCCGTGGTCGACGGCTGCCCGCCGGGGCTGGAGATAAGCGAAGACGATTTGCAGGGGGATCTGGACAGGCGCAAGCCCGGCACCTCCCGCTACACCACTCAGCGCCGCGAGGCGGACGAGGTGAAGATCCTCTCCGGGGTGTTCGAGGGCAAGACCACGGGCACCTCCATCGGGCTGCTCATCGAGAACACCGATCAGCGCTCCAAGGACTACTCCGAGATCAAGGATCTGTTCCGTCCGGGTCACGCCGACTACACCTATCACCAGAAGTACGGCCAGCGTGACTACCGTGGCGGCGGCCGCTCCTCGGCCCGCGAGACCGCCATGCGGGTCGCGGCGGGGGCCATCGCCAAGAAGTACCTGAAACAGGTGCACGGCATCGAGATCGTGGGTTTTCTCTCCCAGCTCGGCCCCATCAAGGCGGAAGGGTTCGACGAGAGCCAGATCGAGCAGAACCCCTTCTTCTTCCCCGATGCGGGCAAGCTGGAGGCGCTGGATGAATACATGCGTGCCCTCAAGAAAGAGGGCAACAGCGTGGGGGCCAAGGTGTGTGTCGTGGCACGCAATGTGCCGGTGGGCCTGGGGGAGCCGGTGTTCGACCGCCTCGACGCCGACATCGCCCACGCCATGATGGGCATCAACGCGGTGAAGGGGGTGGAGATCGGTGACGGCTTCGCGGTGGTGGAGCAAAAAGGCTCCGAGCATCGGGACGAGATGACTCCGGCCGGCTTTGCCAGCAATCATGCGGGGGGCATCCTGGGGGGCATTTCGTCGGGTCAGGAGATCGTGGTGAGCATGGCCCTCAAGCCTACCTCCAGCATCACGGTGCCGGGCAAGACCATCACCACCAGCGGTGAGGCCACCGAGATGATCACCAAGGGTCGTCACGACCCCTGCGTCGGCATCCGTGCCGTGCCCATCGCCGAGGCCATGCTGGCCCTGGTGCTGATGGATCACCTGCTGCGCCACCGCGCCCAGAACCAGGGCGTGCACACCCAGACCCCGCAACTGCGCTGATCATGCTGCAGGCAGGGTGAGTGATCACCAAAAACCACAAGGCGACCCCAGGGTCGCCTTTTTCATGGTTTTTTGCCGGCGTCGGCGTCAGGGGGCCGATGGCGTCGAGAGCGATGACTGCCGGGTTGCGTCCAGGCGGCAGCGGGGCGGCGCAAAGGCGGGATCCGGTGAGGGCAGGGCGGCGATGGCGGAATCGATGCGGGCGAGCGCGTCCTCGTTCACGGCCTCTTTGGCAAACATCAGGCGCACCGGCTGCTGGTGCAAGAGCACCTGACACTGGATGGCATCGCTCGCCCCGAGCTGGCCGAGCCGGTAGCGGGCGTACTGCCACTCCATGATGACGCCGTCGAGGCGGCGCGCCAGCAAGAGGGTGAGCAGCCTGTCATCGCTGTTGTATTCGCTCGCCTGCCCGAGGGCGGGGCACTCCTCGCTCATCGGCAGGGGGCGGGTGCCTCGCAGCTTGCCAAGGCGCAGCCCCTTGGCCTGGCACAGGGTTGCCAGCTCCGTGATCTCTCGCCAGCCCTCGGGCTCCCCGGCCTGCGGGCGCTGGCTCAGCAGCACGAAGCTGGCGCGCCGATAGGGGGCGGAGAAGCGGGCGAACCGCTCCCGCTCGGGGGTTTTCAGGGCGCCCATGGCCACGTCCAGCTGCTGGCGCTCCATGAGGTAGAGGGCCCGGGCCCAGGGGAGGTTGCGAAAGGCGGGCTCCACGCCTGCCTTGCCCAGGATCTGGCGGGTCAGGGTCACGTCCAGTCCACCGAGGGTACCGTCGGCAGCGATTTGGCTGAAAGGGGGCCAGTGGCTCCAGGCCACCGACAGGGTCTCCCTGGCGGCGAGGGGCTGGGCGAAGAGCAGGGGCAGGACGAGGCCCAGCATGCGCCGGGCGGTGGGGGTGAACTTCCGTTTCAATCAAAACCTCCTGTTCCGTGTATCGCGCCGTCCCCGGCAGGCTGCGCAGGGGCATTGATACATACGGCGATTCGGGCCATTTTGTCCTGCCTTCGTCCCTATTTCCAGCCGTGCTGGGAGGCGCATCACATTTTCCTCGTCTAAGTGCGCCAACTCCGTTAGACTGCGCCTCTATTCTTTCCCCTTTGCTCTGCTCCCCGGGGAAATCGTTGTTTTCTCTATAGGCCCGGATCCTGTGAGATGGCATCGGCTCAGCAGAGGAGCCCCACCACGATCTTTGGCGCCCCTATCCCTAGCAGGTAACTATGAGTTTTACTTCCCTCGGTCTGGCCGAACCCTTGTTGCGTGCCGTTGCCGAGCAAGGCTACGACACCCCGTCTCCCATCCAGCAACAAGCGATCCCGGCGGTACTGGCTGGCCGTGATCTGATGGCCGCCGCCCAGACCGGGACCGGCAAGACCGCAGGTTTCACCCTGCCGATGCTGCAGCGTCTGACTGAAAGCAAGCGCAAGGTCTCCCCGAATCGCATCCGTGCCCTGGTGCTGACCCCGACCCGCGAGCTGGCCGCCCAGGTGGGCGAGAGCGTGCGCAACTACGGCAAACACCTGCCGATCCGCAGCCACGTGGTATTTGGCGGCGTGAGCATCAACCCCCAGATGATGGCGACCCGCCGTGGTCTGGACGTGCTGGTGGCCTGCCCGGGCCGCCTGATGGATCTCTACAACCAGAACGCCGTCAAGTTCGATGAAGTGGAGATCCTGGTACTGGACGAAGCGGATCGCATGCTCGACATGGGCTTTATCCGCGACATCCGCCGCATCCTGGCCCTGCTGCCGAAGAAGCGCCAGAACCTGCTCTTCTCCGCCACCTTCGCCGACGAAATTCGCGAGCTGGCCACCGGTCTGCTGGACAACCCGGCGGTGATCGAAGTGACCCCGCGCAACAGCACCGCCGAGCGCATCGAGCAGCTGGTACACCCCTGCGACAAGGCCAACAAGATTGCCCTGCTGAGTCACCTGGTCACCAGCAACGACTGGCAGCAGGTGCTGGTGTTCACCCGTACCAAGCACATGGCCAACCGCGTTGCCGAGACCCTCGACAAGAACGGCGTCAGCGCCGCCGCCATCCACGGCAACAAGAGCCAGGGTGCCCGTACCCGCGCCCTTGCCGGTTTCAAGGATGGCAGCGTCAAGGTGCTGGTGGCGACCGACATCGCCGCCCGTGGCCTGGACATCGACAAACTGCCCCAGGTGGTCAACTTCGAGCTGCCGAACGTGGCGGAAGATTACGTGCACCGTATCGGCCGTACCGGCCGTGCTGGCGCCGCTGGTCACGCCATCTCCCTGGTGGCCGCCGATGAGGGCAAGCTCATCAAGGCCATCGAGCGGCTGACCAAGCAGAACATTCCGTGCGAGCAGGTGGCCGGTTTTGAAGCCTCCCGCGAGACCCTCGACAACATCGCCCGTGGCATCGGCGCGCCGCTTCGCAAAGAGCCGCGGGATCCGAGCGAGCAGCGCCGTGCGCCGCGTCCGCAAGGTCAGGGCCAGCGTCAGGGTGCCGGTCGTTCTGCCAACGGTGGCAATGGCGGCGGTAACCGCTCCGGCAACGGTGGCAAGCCCAAGCCCCAGGGCGGTCAGCGTCCGGAAGGCGGCGCCGCCAAACCGGCCCAGGCCCGTCGTCCGCGCCGCGCCAGCCACAACCAGTAAGCGGTCAGGGAGCCAGGCTCCCCCACTGTTCGGTTGATACAAAAAGCCCCGCCAATCTGGCGGGGCTTTTTTGTCCTGGTAGACGCTATTCACCGTAGAGGCGGATCTCCAGCACATGGGTGATGGCCTCGCCGCTCCAGTGGTACTCCAGATGACGGGCGTGGTCCACCCGGCTGACCAGACGGGGGCGATAGAGCACGTGGCAGCCGTGACCGGGGTGGCGCACCGAGCGGTAGTGGATGCCGTCCGCCCCGGCAACCTTCTGCTCCCGGGCGAAGGCCTGGGCGGGGCCGTAATCGGTGGCGTGATAGAGGGGGCCTGGCAGAAACGCCGGGCCCGTGATGTCGATGAGGCTGGCGCTGAACTGCGCCTGGATCACTCGCATCTGCACCTTCTGGGCCGGCTCCCGGGTGTACCCGAAGATCCGCTCCCTGTGGTAGACCGTCTCCTTGATGCCGGTGTCGAGGGAGGGGGCACAATAGTAGCCGCCAAAGTCCCCCGTGGTGAAACGGCCACCCTCGGGATTGAGGTGGGTGAAGGCGGCCATCACATAGCTGCCGCCGGGCAGCCCCACCAGCCAGTCTTCCCTGGGCACCCGCATCAGCTCGCCCGCCTCTTCCCTCAGCCTGTCGTTGGTCAGGGCCTCGACGGCCCAGACCGCCTCCAGCTCGTCGGCGGTAGCGACGTCTTCATAGAGGCAGATGGGGGGAAAGCGGCTCGGGATGATGCGATAGGCGCAGGCATTGTGGAAGGTGCGCAAGGGCGGGGAGGACATCAGGCCATCTCCCCGCGCCAGGCGTGCAGCCGGGTGGCCACTTCGTAGAGATCGGCCACCCGCCCACCCTGCATGACCTCCATGGCGCTGCGCCCGGCGAAGAAGGGGTGGCTGTTGGGTTTGCGCACCCAGCCATAGATGCTCTCATCCAGGCTGAACAGCAGCCGCAGGCTCTTGTGGATGTTGAGCAGATAGCTCATCCGCTCCTGGAGATCGGCGCTCAGCCGAATACCGCCGCTAGCCTCCTTGTACTTGTTCAGGGTGGAGCGGGAGGTAATGCCAAGCAGCCTGAGCTGTTCATCCGTGCTGCACTGCCATTTGTCCAGGATGCGAAACACCACGGGCAGGGCCTTGCTGGGATCGACGGCGGGCTGTTGCCGGGGAAGAGATGCGGTGGCGGCCATGTTGCCTCCCGGGTTGGCGTGCCAGACGGGCACGGGATCGTGGGTTGTCTGCTAAGCAGTGTAGGGCAGGGGCGCAGTCATGTACATATCTATACATGGTTGTACTCAAATGTTCATTGTTGGATGAGCTTCGCGAGGAGGGGCGCGGGTCGGCCAAGTGAGCCCGTGCCAATGAAACGCCCCGCCAACTGGGTTGGCGGGGCGTGTCTCTTTGCGGCGTTTCTGCTTGTCGGGTCGGGGAGATCAGAGGGCGGGCAGCAGCCCCATGCTGACGCTGACCTGCACCCCGACGATCAGTACCCCCATGGCACCGGCCAGACCCAGGGCCAGTACGCCGCCCGGGACGCGGTAGTGGTTTGCCTCGGCCTGCTTGCGGCTCTGCCACACCAAGGCCACTGGCAGCAGCACCGCCAGCACCGCCAGCGCAATGGCGGCGTAACCGAGCGCCATGATGAAGCCTTGCGGGAAGTAGAGGGCGAACAGCAGGGGCGGCACGAAGGTGATGAGGCCGGTCTGGGTGCGGCCCTGCCAGTTGTCCTTGCGACGGGTCACCTTGGCCATGAAGTCGAACAGTCCCAGGGTCACCCCGAGGAAGGAGGTGGCGAGCGCGAGATCCGCAAACAGATGCATCGCCTGGTTGAAGGCGGGCCAGCTCACCAGGCCGCCGACGTTGGCCAGCAGGCTGTCCAGGGCGCCGCCGGTCTGGATCAGGGATTGCTGGCCCAGCAGCCCCAGGATGGCGACCTGCCACAGCACGTAGAGCACGAGCGGCAAGGCGGAGCCCCACACGAAGACCCGGCGCAACTGCCTGGGGTTGTCCCCGAGGTAGAGCATGACGCTCGGGATGGAGCCGTGGAAGCCGAAGGAGGTGAAGATGACCGGCAGGCCCGCCAGCAGCAGGCCTTCCCCGAGGGGCATGGAGAGCAGGTGCTGCCCCTGAGCGCGGGGCAGCAGCAGCGCCAGCACCGCCACCATGATCACCAGCTTCACGGTGAACATCAGGCGGTTGAGGTAATCCACCTGCCTGGTGCCGACGCACACCATGCCGCCAAACAGCAGGGTAAAGACCCAGGCCGCCTGCTCCTGGCCGAGGGGCAGGCCGGCATCGGCCAGTGCCTGGGTCAGCAGACTGCTGCCGCCGCTGATGTAGGCGGAGGCCAGGGCGTAGAACAGCATCAGGATGCAGAAGGAGGCGATGCCCTTGCCCCAGGGGCCGAGCAGGTGATCCGCCAACTGGTGCAGGTACCACTTGCCGGTGCTGAGGCTGGCTTCCACCTGCAGCATGGCGGTGAAGGCCATCAGGGCCCAGAGGCCGATCATCAGCATCAGGGTGGCGGGGCCGCCCAGGGACGAGGAGGCCAGCGGCAGGGCCAGCATGCCGGCGCCTATGGTGGTGCCGGCAATCAACAGGGTACAACCCAGGGTCTTGGTATTCATGTCATCCATCCGAAAGTGAGGGGCGCTGTTGCAAACAAGAGAGAGCCAGTTGGCTGTGTCGGGAGACGCCTCCGGGGAAAAGCCGGAGGCTAGCAATATCGGAGTGGAGACATCGTTACGAACAGCCGCAGGTTGTAAAACAGGGTTGCCACGTTAGCCGATTAAAATATCGAAAACAAGCGGGAGTGAGCGAAGGTTCTACTGTGAAAGGCGCTTGTGTGGAAATAAATGATGACAGTTGTCTGGAGTGGATGGCGTAAAAACACGCAAAGGCGACCGTGGTCGCCTTCGGCACGTCCGTTTCGCGTCAGCGGCGGCGTTTGAGGGTACGGCTCACATAGTGCAGGCCGCTCTGGTAGTCGCCATTGACCGCCTTGAGGGCCAGCGTCAGGGCCTGGCTTGCCAGGGCGTCGTGCTGCTGGGGCAGGGAGTTGATGCCAAAGGGGAGGAAATCGAGCAGGCGGTCATCCCCGAAGGTAGCCATGGCGAGCTGGCTCATGTCGGCCTCCTGCTCCAGCAGGTAGTCGAGCACCCCCTCCATCAGGATGTAGGAGGTGGTGATCAGCGCCTCGGGCAGTTGGCCGAGCTGCTGATGGAGCGTCTTGATCAGGCGATACCCTTCGGTGCGCGAGAAGTGGGCCCCTTCACACAGGTGGCGGGTCGCACTGTGACTGGCAATCGCCTGTTCGAAGCCCGCTTTTCGCTCCTGGCTGATCGTCAGTTCCGGCAGTGCAGTGATCAAGGCGATATGACCGATGGCCGGGGTGAGCAGGGAGGCGGTGAGGTCCAGGCTCGCCTTCTGGTTTTCACTCGCCACGGTGACGAAGTGCTCGGTGGCCATGGCACGGTCGATGGCGAGGATCTGCACGCCCCGGGACTGCTGCTCCAGGTAGAAGGGATCCGCCGGGGGGAGGCAGCTTGCCACCAGGAGCGCGTCCACATGGCGGCTCACCAGCATCCGGGCCAGCTCCTTTTCGGTGTCCGGATCGTCCTCCGAGCAGACGATGAGCAACTGATATCCCTGGGTGCGGGCCCCTTGCTCCAGGCGCTTGGCGAGCTTGGCGTAACTGGCGTTTTCGAGGTCGGGCAGGATGAAGCCGAGGGTGCGGGTCTGGCCGCCGCGCAGGGAGGCGGCGCGGCTGTCCGGCTGATAGTTGTGGGCATGGACCACGGCCATCACCTTGTCGCGGGTTGCCTGGCTGATGCGGTATTGATCGGCCTTGCCATTGATCACATAGCTGGCGGTGGTGCGAGAGACACCGGCCAGCGCGGCGATTTCATCCAGTTTCATCATGTTGGCTCTGTTTGAGTTGCAAGGCCCGCGCCGGTTCCTGGTTGGGGCGCCGAAAAGTGTGCGCGGGATCATATCATTGAAACGTACTTTCTGCGGGATCTTGAACAATGCGCTGAAACGATTCAGTCTGAGTGTAAGTGAAACGATTCAGCTTGTCAGTAACGGATGATTATCTGCACTTGGAAATGGGTTCCGGCTCACCAAAGCGAGAGATCACCGTCTATTGTCAGCAGGCAAGTTACCCGAAAATCGAGTTGAGTTGCGCCGGTACGCCGCGAGGCGAAGCCGGACCTGATGGAGAATCTCTATGTTGAAGTTGGCGCGACAGCAAATCCTGTTGGGACAATCGGTGACGACCAAGGCGGACGCCATCGCCCTGCTGGCAAGCAAACTGACCGACGCCGGTCTGGTTGAAGCAGGTTACGTGGACGGCATGCTGGCGCGGGAAGCGCAGCACGCCACCTATCTTGGCAGCGGTATCGCCATTCCCCACGGCACCACGGACACCCGTCATCTGGTGAAGAGCACCGGTGTCATGGTGGCCCAGTTCCCCCACGGCATCGAGTGGGACGAGGGGCAGATTGCCTACGTCGCCATCGGCATCGCCGCCAAGTCCGACGAGCACCTGGGGATCTTGCGCCAGCTCACCCACGTGCTGGGTGACGAGCAGGCCGCAGCCCAGCTCAAGGGGGCGACCGACGAAGAGACCATCATCAATATCCTGACTGGCGCGACTGCCGCCAAAGAGGTGCAATACCTGACCCTGGCGGACTTCCCGGCCGACGACCAGGACCAGTTGCTGCTGGGGGCTGCGGCCCGCGCCAAATCCGCAGGCTGGGGAGACGCCGCCATGGTGAGCGCCCTCCTGGCCAGCCAGCCTGTTCACCTGGGGGAGGGCATCTGGCTGGCCCGTGCGCAAGCGGCCCAGACCGGTTGGGTGCTGGCCACCCCGAGCACCCCGCTGAACGTCGGTGAATTGCCGGTCAGCGCCCTGCTACTGCTGTGTGCCGCAGATAGCGGCCATCTGCCGCAACTCGAGAATCTGGCCAAGCTGGCCGCAGCCGGCCAGTTGGCCACCCTTTCTGGCAGCGACGGTCTGGCCATGTTGCAGGCGGGTCCGGCGAGCGGGCTGTCCGAGACCTTCACCATCATCAACCCCCACGGTCTGCATGCCCGTCCGGGCGCCATGCTGGTCAAGGTGGCCAAGGAGTATGAATCCGACATCCGCGTCGCCAACCTCGATGGCAGCGGTGAAGCCGTCTCTGCCAAGAGCCTGATGAAGGTGATCGGGCTTGGGGTCAAGTGCGGTCATCGTCTGGCGTTTCGCGCCGAAGGAGCGGATGCCGAAGCAGCCCTCAAGGGCATTGGCGAAGCCATTGCCGCCGGCTTGGGCGAGGGGGCGCACTGATGGACATCGTCACCATCACCCTTAATCCCGCGCTCGATCTCACCACCCGTCTGGAGGCCATGCACCCTGGCGAGGTCAATCTGGTGAGCGAGGCCAACTTGCGCGCCGCGGGCAAGGGGATCAACGTCGCCATGGTCTTGAAAGATCTCGGCCGTGACGTAGGCCTGACCGGCTGGCTCGGCGAGGGTAACCAGCAGAGCTTCGTCTCCCTGTTCGAGGAGCGTGCCCTTGCCGATCACTTCGTGCGCGTGGCGGGCGACACCCGGATCAACGTCAAGATCTCCGAACAATCCGGCCGGGTGACCGATCTCAATCTGCCGGGACTCGCGGTGCAGGAAGGCGATGTCAGCGCCCTGGAAGCGGCGCTGGAGCGACTGGCACCCCACACTGACTGGTTCGTGCTGGCGGGCAGCCTGCCCAAAGGGGTGGCCCCCGATTACTGCGGCCATCTGATCCGTCTGCTCAAGGCCAAGGGCAAGCAGGTGATCTTCGATTGCAGCGGCGCGGCGTTGAGCGAAGGGATCAAGGCGGCGCCGACCCTGGTCAAACCCAACCTGGAAGAGCTGAGCCAGTGGGCGGGTCGCCCCGTGAAGACCCTGAGCGAGCAGGCCGAGTGCGCCCGCGCGCTGCAGGCCAGCGGGATCCCCAACGTGGTGATCTCCAATGGTGCCGACGGCCTCATCTGGTTTGCACCGGATGCCACCTGGCAGGCGATTCCGCCGCGCATGGAGGTGGTCAGCACCGTGGGTGCCGGCGACTCCCTGGTGGCGGGCCTGGTCCATGGCATGAGCCTGGACTGGACGCCGGAGCAGACCCTGCGGCTGGCCACCGCCGTCTCGGCACTGGCGGTGAGCCAGGTCGCGGTCGGCTTCAACGATATCAATGTGCTCAAACCGTTACTCGAGCAGGTGCGCGTACAGCGTCTGGATGATCTGGCACCGACTCAACCCCAACCCCATTTGATGGCTAACTCAGGAGATGCCCAATGAAAGCAATTCTGGTTACGGCTTGCCCGGCGGGCATTGCCACCAGCTTTCTCGCTGCAAAACGGATAGAACAGCAGGCCAAACTGGCTGGCTGGGAGCTCACCCTCGACGTCGACTCCAGCGTGCAGCCCCGTCAGGTTCCCTCGAAAGAGCTGATTGCCGCCGCCGACCTGGTGCTGGTCGTTGCCAGCGCACCGGTGGATCTGGCCGCCTATGATGGCAAGTCGCTCTATCGGGGCGACATGGATCTGGCGCTCCAGGATCCCGCTGCCCTGCTGGACGCCGCGCGAAGCGGTGCCAGCGTCTATCGCCATGAGGCGACGCCTGTGGTTGCCAAACCGGCCAGCGGTGCCAAGCGCATCGTGGCGGTGACGGCCTGCCCGACCGGGGTGGCCCACACCTTCATGTCGGCCGAGGCCCTGGAGACCATGGCCAAGCAGCTGGGTCACCAGATCCGCGTCGAGACCCAGGGATCGGTCGGTGCCCAGAATGCCTTGACGGCGGACGAGATTGCCGCCGCCGATCTGGTGTTCCTCGCCACTGACATCGAGGTGGACATGGCGCGCTTTGACGGCAAGCCGGTCTATCGCACCAGCACGGGGGCTGCCCTGAAGAAAACCCGGGCCGAGCTCGACAAGGCCTGGACCGAGGCGAAGGTCTATCGCCACAGCGGCGCGGCTGCGGTCAAGAAAGAGGAAAAGGCGGGCCCCTACAAGCACCTGCTGACCGGTGTCTCCTTCATGCTGCCCATGGTGGTAGCGGGGGGCCTTATCATCGCGCTCTCCTTCATCTTCGGCATTGAAGCGTTCAAGGAAGAGGGGACGCTGGCCGCGGCCCTGATGAAGATCGGTGGCGGCTCCGCCTTCGCCCTGATGATCCCGGTGCTGGCAGGCTACATCGCCTACTCCATCGCCGACCGTCCGGGTCTGGCGCCCGGCATGATCGCCGGTATGCTGGCAAGCTCGCTCGGCGCCGGTTTCCTTGGCGGCATCGTCGGCGGCTTCCTCGCCGGTTACAGCGCCAAGTTCCTGAGCGACAAGGTACGCCTGCCGGTCACCCTGGAAGCCCTCAAGCCCATCCTCATCATTCCGCTCTTTGCCAGCCTGTTCACCGGTCTGGTGATGATCTACGTGGTGGGTGGCCCGGTGGCGGGCATCATGAATGCCATGACCGAGTTCCTCAACAACATGGGCTCTGCCAACGCCGTGCTGCTGGGTGTCATCATCGGCGCCATGATGTGCTTCGACATGGGTGGCCCGGTCAACAAGGCGGCTTATGCCTTCGGTGTCGGCCTGCTCGCCTCCAAGACCTATGCCCCCATGGCAGCGGTCATGGCCGCCGGCATGGTGCCTGCACTGGGGATGGGGATCGCGACCTTCCTGGCCAGCAGAAAGTTCATCAAGGCGGAGCAGGAGGCGGGCAAGGCCTCCTTCGTGCTGGGTCTGTGCTTCATCTCCGAGGGGGCCATCCCGTTTGCCGCCAAGGACCCCATGCGCGTCATCCCGGCCTGCATGGCGGGCGGTGCCCTGACCGGTGCGCTCTCCATGCTGTTCGGCTGCGAGCTGGTGGCACCCCACGGTGGTCTGTTCGTGCTCTTCATCCCGAACGCCATCAGCCATGTGATGATGTACATCCTGGCGATCGCGGCCGGTTCTCTGGTGACCGGGGTGGCTTACGCCATGCTCAAGCGTGGCGAGGAGCAGGCCAAGCTGGCGACCGTCTGAGGGCGTCACGGCGTGACACACTCTTCATGACAAGGCGGCCCTGGGGCCGCCTTTCTTGTTGGGGGGAGGGGCAACGTGGGATTTAAAAATCCCAGCCTGGCGGGGGCGGCGGATCGGCCGCCTCTTCGGCCTGCGCCTTGCGGCGAGCGGCCTCGACCCTGGCCTTGCGGTTGCGGCACAGGCGCATCACCTCCTGCTGCTGGGCAGGGGTCATGGCAAGCCAGTTGAAACGCTCCTCGCGGCTTCGCAGGCATCCCTTGCAATACCCCTTGTTGTTCAGTTCGCAGACCCCGACACAGGGGCTCTGGAGCGGGAAGATTTCGAGCTGTTCCATCCATGACCTCTCACACCTTGTCACCTTGTTATAACCCAGAAGATCACGGCAGGAGAAATCCGTCGTCAGGGGCGTGAAGGCGTTTGCTTTCCCCGGGCAATTTTGGCATCTTCCCCGCCGTGCAAGACACTCGGTGTTATATGAGGACATATGAATAGACATGCGTACTGGTTGGCCGCCGCCGTGGTGGGGCTGGCCGGTTGTGCGGGCAACCCTGAACCGGTCAAGGTGCCCCAGAAGAAGGCGGAATCCGGATGTTTTCTGAACTGCGAGATCCCTGTGAATCTGGGCAAGCAGTATCTGGATGGTGCCCTGCCGGGGGATCTGGTGCGGGTAGAGCGGGTCAACAGCCGCGCCCGCGCCGATTACAGCAAGTTCGGTCCCCAGAGCCGGATGGTGATGGAACGCTCCGGCCGCATGGCGAGCCGCTATGGGGAGCTCTACCGTCAGCTCTCACGCTGGGTCGCCAATGGGGGCAATCCCGCCCATATCACCCAGTACGGCATCAGCCTGGCGCAGCTTGGCGGTGCCGACCGCATGGGCAACGTGCTCTTCACCGGCTACTACTCGCCGGTGCTGGAGGTGCGCCATCGCCCGGACGCCCAGTACAAGTATCCCATCTATGCCATGCCCAACTGCGGCGGTCGCTGCCCGAGCCGGGCCGAGATCCACCGGGGGGCGTTGGCCAACCGGGGGTTGGAGCTGGGCTACAGCAAGTCCCTCATCGACAACTTCCTGATGGACGTGCAGGGTTCCGGCTTCGTTCACTACGGCGATGACGACCGGCTGCAGTACCTCGGCTACAGCGGCAAGAACGGCCACGGCTATGTCAGCATTGGCCGGGTGCTCATCGACCGTGGCGAAGTGCCCAAGGAGCAGATGTCCATGAAGGCCATCAAGGAGTGGGCCAACCGTCAGCCGGAAGAGAGCGTGAAGGAGCTGGTGGAGCAGAACCCCTCCTATGTCTTCTTCGAGCGCCGTCCCACCAATGACGTGGTGGGGGCTGCCGGCATTCCGCTCTTGCCCATGGCGGCGGTGGCTGCCGACAAGACTCTGCTGCCCATGGGCACCCCCATCCTCGCGGAAGTGCCGCTGCTGGACAAAGAGGGCAACTGGACCGGCAAGCACCAGCTGCGCCTGCTGATTGCGCTGGATGTGGGGGGCGCGGTGAAGAAGGGGCACCTCGATCTCTACCACGGTATGGGGGAGAAAGCCGGTGTCGCGGCCGGTCATTACAAGCACTTTGGCCGGGTCTGGAAGCTGGGTCTGCACCACGGGCCGACCGCCGCCCCCTGGTTGTAACGCCCCCGGGTTGTAATGTAAGAGGGGCCATGGCCCCTCATTTCCCTCAAGAGATGGGAGATTCCCATGAAAAAAGCCGCCGGAGCAATCCGGCGGCTTTTTGTTTGCGGGGCAGATCTGGCGATAAGGGCCGTCAGCCCTTTCGGATATCGAGCTTGATGGTGCCCACCGGCTGGCAGCAGCAGGGGAGGCACTCCCCCTGGGAGACAAAGGCGAGCGGGACGGCGGCGTAGTGCACCTTGCCCGCCAGCAGCGTGGTGCGGCAGGCGCCGCAATAGCCGCTGCGGCACTGGAACTCCACGTGATGGCCGTGGCGCTCCAGGGTCTCCAGCACGCTTTCGCCGGGATGGGGGTGCAGCACACCGTCCAGGGTCTGTACCTGGGGGGCTTGCCCCTCCGGCGCCGTGGTGGCGGTATGCAGGGGCGCGTTCAGGGTGGCGGTGGCGTCACTCACGGACGTCGCTCTCCCGCATCATGGCCTGCCAGCAGAGGTCGCCTTGCATCACAGCTCGAAGTCACCCAGATCGTCGGCGTGCACTTCACTGTCTATCTGACCCACCAGATAGGAGCTCACTTCCACTTCCTGGGGCGCCACCTGCACGTTGTCGGAGGAGAGCCAGGTGTTGATCCAGGGGATGGGGTTCTGCTTGGTGCCGGCAAAGGCCGGTTGCAGGCCGACGGCCGCCATGCGCAGGTTGGTGATGTATTCCACGTACTGGCAGAGGATGTCCTTGTTCAGGCCGATCATGGAGCCATCCTGGAACAGGTACTCGGCCCACTCCTTCTCCTGCAGGGCCGCTTCCTTGAACAGCTCGAAGCAGGCCTGCTCGCACTCGACGGCGATCTCCGCCATGTCGGGGTCGTCGTTGCCGCTGCGCATCAGGTTCAGCATGTGCTGGGTGCCGGTCAGGTGCAGGGCCTCGTCACGGGCGATCATCTTGATGATCTTGGCATTGCCCTCCATCAGCTCGCGCTCGGCGAAGGCGAAGGAGCAGGCGAAGCTCACGTAGAAGCGGATGGCTTCGAGGGCGTTGACGCTCATCAGGCACAGGTAGAGCTTCTTCTTGAGCTCCCGCAGGCTGATGGTGACTTCGCGATCCCCGATCCGGTGGGCCCCCTCACCGTGTAGGTGATAGACGGAGGTGGCCTCGATGAGATCGTCATAGAAGTGGCTGATGGAGCCGGCGCGCTTCAAGATCTGCTCGTTGGTGACGATGTCGTCGAACACCTGGCCCGGGTTGTTGACGATGTTGCGGATGATGTGGGTGTAGGAGCGAGAGTGGATGGTCTCGGAGAAGGCCCAGGTCTCGATCCAGGTCTCCAGCTCCGGGATGGAGACCAGGGGCAGCAGGGCCACGTTGGGGCTGCGGCCCTGAATGGAATCCAGCAGGGTCTGGTACTTCAGGTTGGAGATGAAGATGTGCTGCTCGTGGGGCGGCAGAGCCTGGAAGTCGATGCGGTCGTGGGAGACATCCACCTCTTCCGGGCGCCAGAAGAAGGAGAGCTGCTTCTCGATCAGCCGCTCGAAGATGTCGTGCTTTTGCTGGTCATAACGGGCCACGTTGACCGACTGGCCGAAGAACATCGGCTCCTTGAGCTGATCATTTTGGGTCTGGCAAAAAGTAGAGTAAGCCATGGTTAGAATGCCGTGAAATAGGGAAAACAGGAGGGCGGGAGCTTGATGCTCCCGCCCGGTTTATCAGTGCGTTTCGCGGTTAGATCTTGCAAGCCCCGCCAGCGCAGCCGTCATCTTGCAGATCGGTCTGGGTGTCGTCGGCACCATCACGGGTGTTGTGATAGTAGAGGGTCTTGAGACCGTATTTGTAGGCGGTCAGCAAGTCTTTGAGCAACTGCTTCATCGGCACCTTGTTGCCTTCGAAGCGGGCCGGGTCGTAGTTGGTGTTGGCGGAGATCGCCTGATCCACGAACTTCTGCATGATGCCGACCAGCTGCAGGTAACCGTCGACGCTCGGCTGTTTCCACAGCAGTTCGTACTGATCCTTCAGGCGGTGGTACTCCGGCACCACCTGCTTGAGGATGCCGTCCTTGGAGGCTTTCACCGACACCAGGCCGCGGGGCGGCTCGATGCCGTTGGTGGCGTTGGAGATCTGGCTGGAGGTCTCGCTCGGCATCAGGGCGGTCAGGGTGGAGTTGCGCAGACCCACGGTCTTGATCTCTTCGCGCAAGGTTTCCCAGTCCAGGTGCAGGGGTTCATTGCACAGGGTGTCCAGATCCTTTTTATAGGTATCGATGGGCAGGATACCCTGGGCATAGGTGGTCTCGCCAAAGGCCGGGCAGGGGCCGAACTCGCGGGCCAGTTGCACGGAGGCTTTCAGCAGGTAGTACTGGATCGCCTCGAAGGTGCGGTGGGTCAGGGCCAGACCGGAACCGTCGGAGTAGCGGGCACCGTTTTTCGCCAGGTAGTAGGCGTAGTTGATGACGCCGATCCCCAGGGTGCGGCGGTTCATGCTGCCCTTCTTGGCGGCCTTGAGCGGGTAGTCCTGATAGTCGAGCAGGGCGTCCAGAGCGCGCACGGCCAGCTCGGCCATCTCTTCCAGATCTTCCAGCTTCTCGATGGCGCCCAGGTTGAAGGCGGAGAGAGTGCACAGGGCAATCTCGCCGTCCTCGTCATCCACGTTGTTGAGCGGCTTGGTGGGCAGCGCAATCTCGAGGCAGAGGTTGGACTGGCGCACCGGCGCCACGGACGGGTCGAACGGGCTGTGGGTGTTGCAGTGATCCACGTTCTGGATGTAGATGCGACCGGTACCGGCGCGCTCCTGCATCATCAGGGAGAAGAGATCCACTGCCTTCAGGGTCTTCTTGCGAATGGCCGGATCTTGCTCGTACTTGACGTAGAGCGCTTCAAACTTGTCCTGGTCCGCGAAGAAGGCATCATAGAGGCCAGGTGCATCGGACGGGGAGAACAGAGTGATGTCGCCGCCCTTGATGAGGCGCTGGTACATCAGCTTGTTAATCTGCACGCCGTAGTCCATGTGACGGACACGGTTCTCTTCCACGCCGCGGTTGTTCTTCAGTACCAGCAGGCTCTCCACCTCGGTGTGCCACAGCGGGTAGAACAGGGTGGCCGCACCGCCGCGCACGCCGCCCTGGGAGCAGCACTTCACCGCCGTCTGGAAGTATTTGTAGAAGGGGATGCAGCCGGTGTGGAAGGCTTCGCCGCCACGGATGGGGCTGCCCAGACCACGGATGCGACCGGCGTTGATGCCGATGCCGGCGCGCTGGGAAACGTAACGCACGATGGCGCTGGCGGTGGCATTGATGGAATCCAGGCTGTCGTCACACTCGATCAGCACGCAGGAGCTGAACTGGCGGGTCGGGGTGCGCACGCCGCTCATGATCGGGGTCGGCAGGGAGATCTTGAAGGTCGAGACCGCATCATAGAAGCGCTTGATGTAGTCCAGACGGGTATCTTTCGGATACTTGGAGAAGAGGCAGGCTGCTACCAGGATGTAGAGGAACTGCGGGCTCTCGTAGATCTCGCCGGTGACGCGGTTCTGTACCAGGTACTTGCCTTCGAGCTGCTTGACCGCCGCGTAGGAGAAGTCCATGTCGCGCCAGTGATCGAGGTAGCCGTTCAGCTCCTCAAATTCCGCCTGGGTGTAGTCTTCCAGCAGGTGCTTGTCGTACTTGCCCATGTCCACCAGTCTGGCGACGTGCTGATACAGGTGGGGCGGCTCGAACTGGCCGTAGGCCTTCTTGCGCAGGTGGAAGATGGCCAGACGGGCAGCCATGTACTGGTAGTCCGGGCTTTGCTCGGAGATGAGGTCAGCAGCAGCCTTGATGATGGTCTCGTGGATGTCGGCGGTACGGATACCGTCATAGAACTGGATGTGGGACTTGAGCTCCACCTGGGAGACCGACACGTTGTCGAGCTTCTCGGCAGCCCAGTCGAGCACACGGTGAATTTTATCCAGATCGATGGGTTCTTTGTGTCCGTTACGCTTCGTCACAAACAAGTTCATTGGCTGATGACCCCTTTCATTGATACCTGCCGGTATCGGTTGATTCCCGAAAAGCCATCGCACAATGGCGCAACCCGGCTCCGTCTGTCGAGGGAAACTGGGCAGGGATTGTGCGATGAATCACAAGATGTAGTGTTATTTTTAATGCGAAATACAAGATAGTGAGGTCGATGCGGTAATGCAATCTGTGGATAACGCATTAGCTGTGGATAAATTGTGGGTGTCGGGACGGGAGTTAGTGGACGCTCACAGCGAACGGGTTTTCATCCGTCCGATCCGTCAAATGCAAGTCCGGCGATCGAAGATGGAAAATTAAAATAACTTTTTTTGCTTGCGAAAGCAGGGTGTTTTTACTAGCAAATCCGGCCTGCTCATCCCTTGTGCAGTCAGGGTCAAAAGGTGTCCTGTTACGCCGTTCGGGGGGTTGCCAAGCCCGTAAAAAGAGGGATCGTCCGGGATCCCTCTGGTGCGCTGCGGGGGGATCTGCGCGTCGGGGCAGATGCCCACACGGCCATCGGGACAACATCAAAGTTGCCCCGCAGATCCACCTCTATCCGGATGCCTTGTCGGTCATGGGCAATGAACGTGTCAGCTCAGCTCGTAACGCAGCCAGTGGTGCAGGGCCTGCACGGTATCAAAGTGAAGATCGGCGCCCCAGAGGGCGGGATCCTCGTCATCATTGAGATAACCCCAGCCAGCCACCGCGGTGCGCATGCCGGCATTGCGGCCAGCCTCGATGTCGCGCTCGTGATCCCCCACATAGAGACACTGGCTGGCCGCGATGCCGAGGCGCTCGCAGGCAAAGAACATGGGGGCGGGGTCGGGCTTGCGCACCGGCAGGGTGTCGGCGCTCACCGTCACGCCGCAACTGGCGAGTTCGGGCAGGGCTGCCAGGAGCGGTTCGGTGAGAAAACCCGGCTTGTTGGTGACAATGCCCCAGGGCAGCTTTTTATCGTCGAGCCACTCGATGAGATCCACCATGCCTTCATAGGGGCGGGTGCCGACGCAGAGGTTGGCGGCGTAGTAGTCGAGCAGGGCGGTGCGAAGGCGGGTGGCCCCCAGCTCCTCAAGCAGCTCGTCCCCAAGACCGGCCCTGAGCAGCCCCAGGGCCCCGTGGGAGGTGGTCTGACGAATGATGTCGTCAGAGAGTGGCGCAAAGCCTTCGCTTATCAGCACATGGTTGACGGCGGCGCCAAGGTCTGGGGCGGTGTCGAGCAGGGTGCCGTCCAGATCAAACAGCACGCAGCCAAGGGGCATCGGGTGAGGTGTGCTCATCAGCCTTGCTCCGGGCGCTCGAACGCCACCATGTAGTTGACGTCGACATTCTTGCCGAGCTTGAAGCTGTTGGAGAGCGGGGCGTAGTGAACGCCACTCATGTCCCGCACCAGCAGGCCCGCCGCTTCCCCCATGCGACAGAGTTCGGCGGGAGTGATGAACTTCTTGTGATCGTGAGTGCCCTTGGGGACCATCTTCAACAGGTACTCGGCCCCGAGGATCATCATCAGATAGGCTTTGGGGTTGCGGTTGATGGTGGAGACGAACACCTTGCCCCCCGGCCGTACCAGGGTGGCGATGGCGCGCAGCACCGAGGCCGGGTCCGGCACGTGCTCCAGCATCTCCATGCAGGTAACCACGTCATACTGGCCAGGCGCTTCATCGGCGTGGGCTTCGGCGGTGATCTGGCGGTACTCGAGCTCCACACCTTGTTCCAGCGCGTGCAGGCGGGCGACGCCGAGGGGTTCCTTGCCCATGTCGATGCCGGTGACCCGGGCCCCCCGGCGGGCCATGCTCTCGGAGAGGATGCCGCCACCGCAGCCGATGTCGAGCACGCGCTTGCCAAACAGGCCGCCGCTCTTATCGGTGATCCAGTCAAGGCGCACCGGGTTGATTTGATGCAGCGGCTTGAATTCGCCCTCCATGTCCCACCAGCGGGAGGCGATGGCTTCAAATTTGGCGATTTCTGTCAGATCGACATTGGCATCACTATTCATGTTTTGATGATCCTGTGGCAAGGCGCGCAGCGGGCTGGGCGCGCGCAATCTATTGTCCTGGCGCGCATTATAACGGACCGACCTCGTCGCACCAGCCCGATGTGCTCATCGGATTTGTGGCTTAATGTATTTGGCTCAGTGTGTTACCATGTCGCGCTGTTTAAGCCAAAGAACAACTAATTAGGGATTAAGGCTTTCTATGAGCGATCTGGCCAGAGAGATCACGCCGGTCAACATCGAAGAAGAGCTCAAGAGTTCCTATCTGGATTACGCCATGAGCGTGATCGTAGGACGAGCTCTGCCGGATGTGCGTGATGGCTTGAAACCGGTTCACCGCCGCGTTCTGTATGCAATGAACGAGCTGGGGAACGACTGGAACAAGCCCTATAAAAAATCGGCCCGTGTGGTCGGTGACGTAATCGGTAAATATCACCCGCATGGCGACATCGCCGTGTATGACACCATCGTCCGGATGGCGCAGGATTTCTCCATGCGCTACATGCTGGTCGACGGTCAGGGCAACTTCGGTTCGGTGGACGGCGACAACGCCGCGGCCATGCGTTACACCGAAGTGCGGATGGCGCGCATCTCCCACGAGCTGCTGGCCGATCTGGACAAAGAGACCGTGGACTGGGTGCCGAACTACGACGGCACCGAGATGATCCCGGCTGTCATGCCCACCAAGGTCCCCACCTTGCTGGTCAACGGCTCCTCCGGTATCGCGGTGGGCATGGCGACCAACATCCCGCCTCACAACCTCACCGAGATTGTCAACGGTTGCCTGGCGCTGATCGAAAACGGCGACCTCACCATTGACGAGCTGATGACCCATGTCACCGGCCCGGATTTCCCCACCGGCGGCATCATCAACGGCCGTTCCGGCATCGTGCAGGCGTACCGTACCGGTCGCGGCTCCGTCTATGTGCGGGCCAAGGCTGAAGTGGAGGTGGACGAGAAGACCAGTCGCGAGACCATCATCGTCCACGAGATCCCCTATCAGGTGAACAAGGCTCGCCTGATCGAGAAGATCGCCGAGCTGGTCAAAGAGAAGAAAATCGAGGGCATCAGCGCCCTGCGCGATGAGTCCGACAAGGACGGCATGCGCATCGTCATCGAGATCAAGCGCGGCGAGTCCGGCGAGATTGTGCTGAACAATCTCTACAAGCACACCCAGATGCAGACCACGTTCGGCATCAACATGGTGGCGCTGGACAACAACCAGCCCAAGGTGATGAACCTCAAAGAGATCCTGGATGCCTTCCTGCTGCACCGCCGTGAAGTGGTGACTCGCCGGACCGTGTTCGAGCTGCGCAAGGCGCGGGATCGGGCGCACATCCTGGAAGGGTTGGCGGTGGCATTGGCCAACATCGACCCCATCATCGAGCTCATTCGCCACAGTGCGACCCCGGCGGATGCGAAAGCCGCCCTGGTAGCCAAGGGCTGGGAGCTCGGCAACGTGGCCGCCATGCTGGAAAAAGCGGGCGACGACGCGGCTCGCCCCGAGTGGCTGGAGCCTGAGTTCGGCATCCGTGAAGGGCAGTACTTCCTGACCGAGATCCAGGCCCAGGCCATCCTTGACCTGCGTCTGCACAAGCTGACCGGCCTCGAGCACGAGAAGATCCTGGAAGAGTACCAATCTCTGCTGGATCTCATCGCCGAGCTGCTGCACATCCTGGCAAGCCCGGAACGCCTGATGGAAGTGATCCGTGACGAACTGCTGGCCGTGCGCGAGCAGTACGGCGACGAGCGTCGCACCGAGATCAGCATGTCCAGTGCCGAGATCAACATCGAAGATCTGATCACCCCGGAAGACGTGGTCGTTACCTTGTCTCACCAGGGATATGTGAAGTATCAGCCGCTCTCCGACTACGAGGCCCAACGCCGCGGTGGTCGTGGCAAGTCGGCCACCCGGATCAAGGAAGAGGACTTTGTGGAGCGTCTGCTGGTGGCCAACACCCACGACACCATTCTGTGCTTCTCCACCCGTGGCAAGGTCTACTGGCTCAAGGTGTATCAGCTGCCGGAAGCGTCCCGTGGCGCCCGCGGTCGTCCGATCATCAACCTGCTGCCGCTGGATGAGGGTGAGCGCATCACCGCCATCCTGCCGGTGAAAGAATATGACGCCGACAAGTATGTCTTCTTCGCCACCGCCAACGGCACCGTGAAGAAGACCAGCCTGTCCGACTTCAGCCGTCCGCTCTCCTCCGGTATCCGTGCCATCAACCTCAAAGAGGGTGATGAGCTGATCGGGGTGGACATCACCGATGGCAGCAACGAGATCATGCTCTTCTCCGATGCGGGCAAGGTGGTTCGCTTCGCGGAAGGCAGCGGTCGCGCCGATGCCGATGCCACTGACGAAGTCGACACCGACGACGACGCCGGCAACGATGATGATGGCAGTGACAACGGCGAAGGCACCGAAAGCAAGGGTACCTTCAAGGGCGTACGTCCCATGGGTCGTACCGCTGCTGGCGTGCGTGGCATCAAGCTGGGCGCCGGTGACAAGGTGGTCTCCCTCATCGTGCCCCGTGGTGATGGTGCCATCCTCACCGCCACCGAGAACGGTTACGGCAAGCGCACCGCGCTGGACGAGTACCCGACCAAGAGCCGTGGTACCCAGGGCGTCATCTCCATCAAGGTGGATGAGCGCAACGGCAAGGTGATCGATGCGATCCAGGTCGAAGATACCGACCAGATCATGCTGATCACCAACGGCGGTACCCTGGTTCGTACCCGGGTGTCCGAGGTGAGCGTCATCGGCCGCAACACCGGCGGTGTGCGTCTGATCCGTACCGGTGAAGACGAGACCGTGGTCGGCCTGCAGCGCGTTGCCGAGAGCGACGAAGAGGAAACCGAGGCCCTGGCTGTTGAAGGGGAGGTGTCTGAAGGCACCGACACCGCAGCGGACGCTGGCGCCGTCGATACCGGGGAGGTGGGCGACGAGTAATCGTCCCCCCTTTGTCCGGTGCAAAAGAGCGACCTTGATGGTCGCTCTTTTTTTGTCCGCCTCACCGCAGGTTCTCCCCGTCCTTGTGCTTGCCCAGCAGCTCTCTTCTCTGCTGCCCGGCTCCGTCTGCCGTGCATGCAGCCCTGCCTGCCACGGCGTCATCTTCCTGATATGCAGGGCTGGCCCCATCCCATCAACACGATGCCTTCACTCGGCTGTCATGGCCCTGTCATGACGGCCAGCCATGCTGCCTGCGTTGAATGAGGCCACCACAGAGGCAGGCATCGCTTGCCAGGAGCACTGTTATGACGAGCTGGGTAATGTGGGAGATCTGGTGGAGCCGGATGTGGGGAGGGCAGGAGAAGGCGCGCCTTAGGGTGGATGAGGAGGAGGTGGCGCACGAGCCATCCCGCCTGCCTGCGGAGCTGATTGCACAGCACCACCCAGCGGGGAGCTGCCCGCCGAGACCACGGGGCTGACGGCGCTCAGAACAGACGCAACTGCTCGCCCGGGCGGATGAAGGCGGCTGTATTGAGTGCAATATGTCGCTTGCCCAGTTGCAGCCGCCTGCTGATCAGGCGAAAGCGCTGGGCGAGCAGGTCGGCAAACTGTCCTTCACCTCGCATGCGGCTGCCAAAGGTGGCGCTGTTGAGTGCGCCACCCCGGCTTGCCCGCAGCTGGTTGAGGATTGCCTCTTTCTGGCCGGGATAGTGCGTATCGAGCCAGTCGCAAAAGAGGGTGGTGAGCTCGTGGGGCAATCGCAGCAAGATGTAATCCGCACAGCCCGCCCCGGCGTCGACGGCGGCCTTGATGATCTGTTCCAGTTCAGGCTCGTTGAGCCTGGGGATCATGGGGGCGGCGAGCACGCCGACCGGCACACCGGCCTTGGCCAGTCGTTCGATCACCTTGATCCGCCCAACCCCCGTGCTAGCCCTGGGCTCCAACTGTCGCCTCAGCGTGTCATTGAGGGTGGTGACCGACACCATCACCTGGCATAGCCCTTCCTGGGCCAGCTCGGTCAGCAGATCGAGGTCGCGCAGGATCATGGCGCTCTTGGTGATGAGTCCTACCGGATGGCGATGAGCCAGCATCACTGTCAGGAGTTCGCGAGTCAGGCGATAGTGGTGCTCGATGGGTTGATAGGGATCGGTATTGGCCCCCAGCACGATGGTTTGTGGCTGATAGGCTGGCTTGGCAAACTCCCGTCGTAGCAGCTCGGCAGCATTGATTTTGGCAAACAGCTTGCTCTCGAAATCCAGCCCGGGGGAGAGCTCAAGGTAGGCGTGGCTGGGTCTGGCATAGCAGTAGATGCAGCCATGCTCGCACCCCTGATAGGGATTGATGGAGCGACCGAAGGGAAGATCCGGCGAATCGTTGTAGCTGATGATGCTGCGGGCGCTGATCTCCGTCACCTCGGTGCGTGGAGCGCTGGCGGCAAATGCCGCGTCCCAGTCGCTCTGACTCCAGCCGTCGTCAACGGTTTCGATTTGCGGGCCGCTGAAGCGGTGCTCGACATTGTGGTTCGCGCCTCGTCCTGCCATCACATCACCAATTCACTGTTTATATATACAGTTATTTTGCTGTGTAGCCCGTTAAACTGCAAGTTCGCAAAGAGCGACCCCATGAAAGAGGGTGAACCCGGGTGATCTCCTGCTTGATCTGTTGCTACATTTCGTTTACATAGACGAAATGCGAACCAGATCACGGAAAATGTCATGCAACCTACTACCGCCCGCTGGCTCTTCATCGCCCTCATTGCGCTGGTCATCTGGCGTCTGATCCCGCTCTCCACCGAGCAGGAGCTGGCGGCGGCCAACCGCGCCTGGCGGACAGGGCACTTTGATGAGGCGACCCGGATCTGGTCGCCGCTGGCGGATCAGGGCCAGCCACGGGCACAGGCGCTGATGGGTTGGAGCCATGAAGTGGGGCAGGGGAGCGAGCAGGATATGGATCGCGCCATCCGACTCTATCGTCAGGCTGCGCAGGCGGGGGACGCTTTCGGCCAGTATCGGCTGGGAGAGGTCTATCTGCGCGGGGCCGGGGTGAAGCGGGATCTGCACGAGGCGTTTCGCTGGATGGAGCTGGCAGCCAGGAACGGTGATGTGCCCGCCATGCTGAAGGTGGGCATCCTGCACCTGATGGGGGTCAACGGGCGGGTTGAACTGGCCGAGGCGAAGCAGTGGCTCTATCAGGCCTCGCAAAAGGGCAACAAGATGGCACTCCAGGTGTTGCAGGAGATGGCGCTTGCCGAGGAGGGGCGCAGCGCCTTCGATTTCAATGGCCACTCATTTCTGAACGCCGGCTAGGGATCAACGGCTGGCGGTGACTTTGCCGGGCGTCACGTCGGTGACATAGAGGGTACTGCGCTCGGCACTGTGGACGATGCTGCATACCTCCCGCTTGCTGCCATCGCCCAGGATCACCAGCTCACCGATATGGACGGGACAATGAGTCGTGAGAAGGTGATCCGGATGAACCAGCTTTTCTGCATGCTCCGGAAATGAAATGTCGTAGGTGTACATCATGCTCTCCTTGCTTTGGCTGACGCCTCAATCTGGTACAGGGTATGGCAGCAGAAGGGCGCCCTCGCAAGTAGGACAGGTTGACACCCGCGCTTAAGCGGTATGCAAAATCGCCAAGACAGCTTGTCTGGGTTGTCGCGTCTGATACAATCCCCCGCTGTACCTCTCAATGGATGGCCTTGCACACGCCATATGGTGTGCCACTGCCGTGTACCAACCGTATTGTGAACGGTGAAACTCGGGAGTGAACAGCTGGACATGAAAGGGTTTCTCCAACCTGCATGTGGCCTTTGGTAGGGGTCACCACTGTATAAGGAAACACCTAATGCCAATCATTACTCTGCCTGACGGCAGCCAACGTCAATTTGCCCACGCCGTTTCCGTCATGGATGTGGCCGCGGACATCGGTCCCGGTCTCGCCAAGGCGTGCATTGCCGGTCGGGTAAACGGTGAACTGGTGGATGCCTGCGAGCTGATCGAAGCCGATGCCTCCCTGGCCATCATCACCGCCAAAGACGAAGAAGGTCTGGACATTCTGCGCCACTCCTGTGCTCACCTGCTGGGTCATGCCATCAAGCAACTCTGGCCCCAGACCAAGATGGCCATCGGTCCCGTTATCGACAACGGTTTCTACTACGACATCGATCTCGACCGCACCCTGACCGACGAAGATCTGGCTGCCCTGGAAGAGCGCATGCTGGCGCTGGCCGCCAAGGATTACGACGTCATCAAGAAGAAGGTCTCCTGGCAGGAAGCGCGCGACGTGTTCGAAGCCCGTGGCGAGACCTACAAGGTCGAGATCCTGGATCAGAATATTGCCCGTGATGACCAGCCCGGTCTCTATCATCACGAAGAGTACATCGACATGTGTCGCGGCCCTCACGTGCCCAACATGCGTCATTGCCACCACTTCAAGTTGCAGAAGATGTCCGGCGCCTACTGGCGCGGCGACTCCAACAACAAGATGCTGCAGCGCATCTACGGCACCGCCTGGGCTGACAAGAAGCAGCTCAAGGCCTATTTGCAGCGTCTGGAAGAGGCCGCCAAGCGCGACCACCGCAAGATCGGCAAGCAGCTCGACCTGTACCACATGCAGGAAGAAGCGCCGGGCATGGTGTTCTGGCACAACGATGGTTGGACCATTTTCCGCGAGCTGGAAACCTTCATCCGCGGCAAGCTCAAAGAGTACGACTATCAGGAAGTGAAAGGCCCCTTCATGATGGATCGCGTGCTGTGGGAGCGTTCAGGTCACTGGGAGAAATACGCCCAGGCCATGTTCACCACCCAGTCCGAAAACCGCGAGTACGCCATCAAGCCGATGAACTGCCCGGGTCACGTGCAGATTTTCAACCAGGGTTTGAAATCCTACCGCGATCTGCCGCTGCGCATGGCCGAGTTCGGCTCCTGCCACCGCAACGAGCCGTCAGGCTCCCTGCACGGCCTGATGCGGGTACGGGGTTTCACCCAGGATGACGCCCACATCTTCTGTACCGAAGAGCAGATCATGGAAGAGGTGTCTGCGTGCATCCGCATGGTCTATGACGTCTACGGTACCTTCGGTTTCGAAAACATCGTGGTCAAGCTCTCGACCCGTCCGGAGCAGCGTATCGGCTCTGATGAAGCCTGGGATCGCGCGGAGGCCGCGCTGGCCGAGGCGCTGGAACTCAACGGCCTGAAGTACGACCTGCAGCCGGGCGAGGGGGCTTTCTACGGTCCCAAGATCGAGTTCACCCTGCACGATTGCCTTGATCGTGCCTGGCAGTGTGGTACCGTGCAGCTCGACTTTGCCCTGCCGGGCCGTCTTGGCGCCACCTATGTGGGCGAAGACAACGAGCGTCACATCCCCGTGATGATCCACCGCGCCATTCTGGGCTCGCTGGAGCGCTTCATCGGGATCCTGACGGAAGAGTACGCCGGTCTGTTCCCGACCTGGCTGGCTCCGACCCAGGCCGTGGTCATGAATATCACGGATAACCAGGCCGATTATGCGGTGAAAGTTGCCAAGGCATTGAATGATGCGGGCCTTCGCGCAAAAGCGGACTTGAGAAATGAGAAAATTGGCTTTAAAATCCGCGAGCATACTTTGAAACGGGTACCTTTCATGCTGGTCTGCGGCGACAAAGAAGTAGAAGCCGGCAAGATTGCAGTGCGTACTCGTAAAGGGGCTGACCTGGGCTCTTATCCTGTTGAAGAGCTGATTGCTCTGTTGACCCAGGAAGTTCAGACCCGCGGACAAAAGAAAGTGGAGGAATAAGCTATAAAAGGCGGAAAAAAACTGGGCAAGCAACCGCAAGCCCGCGCTCACCGGATCAATGAAGAGATCCGTCTGAAAGAAGTTCGTCTGACTGGTCTGGATGGTGAAGCCATTGGCATCACCTCCATTCAGGATGCGCTGAACTTGGCCCTTGAGGCAGGAGTGGATCTGGTCGAGATCAGTCCGAACGCTGAGCCGCCCGTTTGCCGGATCATGGATTACGGCAAATTCCTCTACGAAAAGAGCAAGACCACCAAAGAACAGAAGAAAAAGCAGAAAGTCGTCCAGGTTAAGGAAATCAAATTCCGTCCTGGCACCGACGAAGGCGACTATCAGGTAAAACTACGCAACCTGGTTCGCTTTCTGGAAGACGGGGACAAGGCAAAGGTCACCCTGCGCTTCCGTGGTCGTGAAATGGCCCACCAGGATCTTGGTATCAAGGTTCTCGAGCGCGTCAAGAACGATCTGGAAGAGCTGGCCGTAGTCGAATCGTTCCCGAAAGTCGAAGGCCGTCAAGCTGTGATGGTCCTCGCACCCAAGAAGAAATCTTAAGGCCCACAAGAAATTGACTCATGAGGCTGGCCCCATGAGTCGGTTCGCCTTGCGATTTTGTTGTCACTCACAATGCGGAGTATGAAATGCCGAAGATGAAAACCAACCGGGGCGCGGCAAAGCGCTTCAAGAAGACTGGCTCAGGTCGCTTCAAGTGCAAGCACAACCACCTGCGTCACATCCTGACCAAGAAGAGCAGCAAGCGTAAGCGTCAGCTGGGACCGAAGTTCTTTGTTTCCGCTGCCGACCACAAACGTGTTGTCGCTTGTCTGCCGTACGCATAAGGGGGGATGTGAAAAATGCCAAGAGTTAAACGTGGTGTGACCGCTCGCGCTCGTCACAAGAAAGTAATGAAAGCCGCCAAGGGTTACTACGGCGCCCGTTCCCGTGTCTACCGCGTAGCGGTACAGGCGGTAACCAAAGCTGGTCAGTATGCCTACCGTGACCGTCGCCAGAAGAAGCGTCAGTTCCGTCAACTGTGGATTGCGCGTATCAACGCTGCAGCCCGTCAGAACGGCCTGTCCTACAGCCGTCTGATCGACGGTCTGAAGAAGGCTTCCATCGAGATCGATCGCAAGATCCTGTCCGATATCGCCGTTCACGACAAGCTGGCTTTCACCGCCCTGGTTGAAAAAGCTAAAGCAGCTCTGGTCTAATCCAGCTCTGTTATAAAAATAAAGGAGGCTTAGGCCTCCTTTTTTGTTGCTCATTTTTGAGCGTTGGTAGGTAGCATGCCACGTTCATGAATGCTTTATCCTTCCATATGCCAACAAACTAGAGCAAACGATGCTTGTTTCAATCCTGTTGCACCTGGCTTGTGGCTTTCTCCATATAACAAAATGATTTGCAGGGAGAAAAGCCCGTCATAACTATGGTCAGCCAAGGGGCTTTTTTTGTATTATTCCCCTCTTGACCTTATTTAGCCTAAAGGCTCCTGTTCCGGGAGTGGTGACGAGGAAGACATGCAACAGCTTGAAGAAGTAGTAGGCCAGGCCAAGGCCGAAATTGAGGGCGTAAGCGACATCGCCGCCCTCGACGAAATCCGGGTCAAATATCTGGGTAAAAAGGGCTTTTTTACCGAGCAGATGAAGGGCCTGGGCGCCCTGTCCGCTGAAGAGCGTCCCGCCGCGGGCGCCGTGATCAACCAGGCCAAACAGCAGGTTCAGGATGCCCTGAACGCGCGTCGTGAAGCCCTCGAAGTCGCCGTGCTGAACCAGAAGCTGGCCGCCGAGACCATCGACGTTAGCCTGCCGGGCCGCCGCATCGAGAATGGCGGTCTGCACCCGGTGACCCGTACCATCGAGCGCATCGAGCGCCTGTTTGGCGATATGGGCTTCAAGGTTGCCCGTGGTCCCGAGATTGAAGATGGCTTCCACAACTTCGATGCGCTGAATATCCCGGCTCACCACCCGGCGCGTACCGATCACGACACCTTCTACTTCAATCCTGATCTGATGCTGCGTACCCACACTTCCGGTGTGCAGATCCGCACCATGGAACATCAGCAGCCGCCGATCCGCATCATCGCGCCGGGCCGCGTCTATCGTAACGACTACGACATGACCCACACCCCGATGTTCCACCAGGTCGAAGGCCTGCTGGTCGACGAGCATGCCAGCTTCACCGAGCTGAAAGGCATCCTGCACGACTTCCTGCGCAACTACTTCGAGGAAGACTTGACCATTCGCTTCCGTCCTTCCTATTTCCCGTTCACCGAGCCGAGCGCCGAAGTGGACGTGATGGGCAAGAACGGCAAGTGGCTGGAAGTGCTGGGCTGCGGCATGGTGCACCCGAACGTGCTGCGTTCGGTCGGCATCGATCCGGAAAAATACTCCGGCTTTGCCTTCGGCATGGGCGTTGAGCGCCTGACCATGCTGCGTTACGGGGTCAACGACCTGCGTGCCTTCTTCGAAAACGACCTGCGCTTCCTCAAGCAGTTCAAGTAAGGGCGAGAGAACATGAAATTCAGTAAATCCTGGGTGATGGAGTGGGTCCGCACCGAGTTGAGTGACAATGCACTGGCCGAGCAGATCACCATGGCCGGTCTGGAAGTGGACGCCGTGGAAGCGGTGGCCGGCCAGTTCAACAATGTGGTCGTGGGTGAAGTGGTCGAGTGCGCCCAGCACCCGGACGCGGACAAGCTGCGGGTGACCAAGGTCAATGTGGGCGAGGCTGAGCTGCTGGACATCGTCTGCGGTGCGCCGAACTGCCGCGCCGGCCTCAAAGTGTGCGTGGCCAAGGTCGGGGCGACCCTGCCGGGTGATTTCACCATCAAGAAAGCCAAGCTGCGCGGCCAGCCGTCCCACGGCATGCTCTGCTCCTTCAGCGAGCTGGGCATCGACGTCGAAGCCGATGGCATCATCGAGCTGCCGCTGGATGCCCCCATCGGGACCGATATCCGTGAATACCTCGCGCTCAACGACGTCAGCATCGATGTGGATCTGACCCCGAACCGTGCCGATTGCCTCGGCATCGCGGGTCTGGCCCGTGAAATCGGCGTGCTCAACAGCGTGGACGTGGTCGAGCCGACCTGGGCGCCGGCTGCTGCCACCTGTGATGCCACCTTCCCGATCCGGGTTGAAGCGCCGGCGGATTGCCCCCGTTATCTCGGTCGTGTCATCAAGGGGCTGAACCTGCACGCCCAGAGCCCGCTCTGGATGCAGGAGAAGCTGCGCCGTGGCGGCATCCGCTCCATCGACGCCATCGTCGACATCACCAACTACCTGCTGCTGGAATACGGCCAGCCGATGCACGCCTTCGACCTGGCGACGCTTGAAGGGGAACTGGTGGTGCGCCGCGCCCGTGCCGACGAGCCCATGACTCTGCTCGATGGCAACGAGGTGAAGCTCAAAGAGACCACGCTCGTGATTGCCGACGCCAAAGGCCCTGCCTGCATGGCCGGCATCTTCGGCGGCGATCGCACCGGTGTCTCCGAGACCACCACCGACATCCTGCTGGAGTGCGCCTTCTTCGCGCCGCTCTCCATCACCGGCCGTGCCCGTGCCTACGGTCTGCATACCGATTCTTCCCACCGCTTCGAGCGCGGGGTGGATCCCGAGCTGCAGGCCAAGGTGATGGATCGTGCCACCCGTCTGCTGCTGGACATCTGCGGTGGTGAAGCGGGTCCGGTCATCGAAGTCAAATCCGATACCCATCTGCCCAAGGCTGCCCCCATCAAGCTGCGTCGCACCAAGCTCGACAAGGTGATCGGCATCAGCGTGGCGGATGCGCAGGTGGTCGAAATTCTGACTCGTCTGGGCATGCAGGTAACCGTGGATACTGACGGCTGGACCGCGCTGGCTCCCTCCTGGCGTTTCGACATTGCCATCGAGGAAGACCTCATCGAGGAAGTTGCCCGCATCTACGGCTACAACAACATCCCGAACCTCAAACCCGCCGCCTCCCTCGCGATGGTGGAGCAGGCTGAAGGGCAGGTGACCCTGAAGCGGGTGCGCGACCTGCTGGTTGACCGCGGTTTCCAGGAAGCGATCACCTACAGCTTTGTCGATCCCAAGGCTCAGCAGACCCTGTTCCCGCAGAGCGATGCCATCGTGTTGCCGAACCCGATCTCCGTCGAGATGTCCGCCATGCGCGTCTCTCTGTTCCCGGGTCTGGTGCAGGCGGTGGTCTACAACCAGAACCGTCAGCAGCCGCGCGTGCGCCTGTTCGAGCAGGGCCTGCGTTTCATCAAGGACGAGAATGCCGAGAACGGCATCCGTCAGGAGCCTATGCTGGCCGGCATCATCACCGGTAACCAGGGGGACGAGCACTGGGATGTCAAGGCCCGTCCCGTCGACTTCTTCGATCTGAAGGGTGACCTGGAAGCGGTGCTGGATCTGACTGCAGAAGGGGCTACCTTCACCTTCGAGCGCACCGAGCACAGTGCCCTGCATCCGGGCCAGAGCGCAGCCATTCTGCGCAATGGCGTCGTGATCGGCCACATCGGCGTGATCCATCCGAGCCTCGAGAAGAAGCTGGGGCTCAAGAGCCGCGCTGTCATGTTCGAGCTGGAGCTGGACAAACTGACGCCGGCCAAGGTGCCGGTTGCTGCCGAAGTATCCAAGTTCCCGGCCAACCGTCGCGACATCGCCGTGGTGGTTGACAGACAGATCCTGGCAGGCGACGTTCTGGCAGTAATTAAAAAAGTTGGCGGAAATCAGTTAGTTGGAATAAACTTGTTCGACGTATACCAGGGCGCTGGTATGGCAGAGGACAAGAAGAGCCTGGCCATCAGCCTGGTGTTGCAAGACACCCAGCGCACCCTGGAGGAGAAAGAGATCGCCGAGACCGTGGACAATGTCGTGCGGGCCCTCGGTGAAGAGTTGAATGCATCCTTGAGGGATTGATCTATGGCGCTTACCAAAGCCGACATTGCAGAGCACCTGTTCACCCAGCTCGGGATGAGCAAGCGTGAAGCCAAAGATATGGTGGAAGCCTTCTTTGAGGAGATCAGACAGGCGCTCGAGCGTGGCGAACAGGTCAAGATTTCCGGCTTCGGTAACTTCGATCTTCGCGAGAAGAACCAGCGTCCCGGACGCAACCCCAAGACGGGGGAGGATATTCCCATCAGCGCCCGTCGTGTGGTGACCTTCCGGCCCGGCCAGAAGCTCAAGGCCAGGGTAGAAAATGTTGAACCCAACGAGTGACAAAAAGCCAGGCAATCGCCTGGCTTTTCCGTTCCGATGATAAAAATCCTTCTGTTGTCCGGCGCGCTGCTGGCCTTGCCACTGCGTGCCGCCATACTCCCGCTGTCACCGGATGCCCAGGCTTATGCCGATTCGCTCACCGGACTGACCTTCTGTTACCCGGCCCTGCAACGTCCTCCCTATCTGGAGGCGGAGGGGGGCCTGCTTATCGATCGCATGACGCGGCTGGCAGAGCTGTTGCCGGTACCGGTGCATGTCGAGAAGCGGCCGAGCTGGGCAGCCGTGACGCAGGATCTGCTGCACGGGCGCTGCGATCTCATTCCTCACGTCGGGCCTGCCCGGTCGAACTCGAGCGATACCGTCTTGAGCCGGGCCATGATGGAAGCGGAGTCCGCCATCCTCTATCGGGGTGAGCTCGATCAGGCGCAGTTTCTGGTGTCACCCATCTGGCAGGCCCAGGAGACCCTGAAGCGTCTCTATCCTGGTTCATCCCAGCAACTGCTGACCGATGCCGAGAACTGGTATGGTGCCCTGGTGGCCGGCAAGGGCAGCGCCTATCTCGGTGATTATCTGCAACTGCGCTACCTGATGCGGGAATTCCCGGATGAAGGGCTGCGCCTTCGTCGTCTTCGCAGCGACGATCTGGTCATCAGCTACCGGCTGATGATGCGCAACCAGCCCGAGTTGCTCGAGCTGGTGGATACGGCCATCCGCTATTTGCCGCCGGGCAGTCTCTACCGGGATCTGGGCAAGTATCTGCCTCAGGGTGAGCAGGATGTGAATCCCCTGCATTTTACCGACAAGGAGCAGGCCTGGCTGGTCGGCAAGGCCCACACCATCAAGATGGTGGCGGATCCCGGCTTCATGCCGTACAGCGGCGTCAACCGGCAGGGAGCGCTCATTGGCTGGAGTGCGGATGTCTTGCGGGAAGTGAGTCGGCAGACGGGGCTGCGCTTCGAGCTGGTGCCCGCCGCCAGCCGGGAGGAGGCGTTGGCATTGCTGCGCAGTGGCGATGCCGTCATGATGGTCGGACTGATGGAGTCCGCCGCCCTGAACAAGGAGTTCGACTTCACCAGGATGGTGGCGACCAGCCGCTATGCCCTGGTCAGTCGCAGCAAGAGGGGGCCAGTCTCCCTCGCGGACGTGAGTGGCAAGGTGGTGGTCCCGAGAATGCTCTATGATCCCGGCCTGCTTGCCCGGTTCGGCCAGCATGAGTGGGAGGTCACCGACAACCTGCTGCAGGGATTGGCGGCGGTGCGGCATGGGGATGCCCAGGCCATGCTGGCGGAGTTGTACCAGCTCCAATATCCCATTCGAAACAACCAGTTGAGCGAGCTGACCATCACCGAATTGCCGGAGCGTTTCGGCCTCGGCTTTGCCATCCGGCCGGAACAGACCAGCCTGGCAGGGGTGCTGGATCAGAGCCTGATGACCCTCAATGATCGGCAGGTGGACGAGCTGGTGCAACGCTGGCGCCACCTGGTGGTCAACCAGCAGGAGGGGGTCAGCTACGGTTTCTGGCTTGGCTCCGTGTTGCTGGCACTGCTGATCAGCATGGCGGTGATCTGGTCAGTCTGGCGATCCCGCCAGCAACTGGCCCAGGAGGCCCGCGAGCGTCACAAGGTAGAGCAGGCGCTGGCGCTGGAAAGCAAGTTCAGGGAGTCTCTCTTCCAGGCGCTCCCCGTTCCCGTGTTCTTGCGCAATGACAAGGGGGAGGTGATCAAGCGCAACAAGCGGGCCAAGCGCATGGAGGCGCGCTACGCCGCCGATCTGGTGCTGCCCGCGCCTCAGTTGCAGGGCGCCGAAGGGGAGCTGGCGCTGCACGAGCAGGTCTACTCCTATGCCCAGATCCCCTTGCGACTGGGGCCCCAGGCACCGGCAGGGGATCTTATCGCCCTCTCCGACATCAGCGCTCTGCGCGAGCGTACCCGCCTGCTGCGTCAGGCGGAGCGGCGCCTGCGCGCCCTCACCAATACGGTGCCCGGTGTGGTGCTGCAATTCACCCTGCTGGGGGGAGCCATCACCCGGGTGGAGTTTGTGAGCCGGGGCAGTCACGAGCTGCTGGGGCTGGCGAGCCAGCAGATCCGGGTCAATCCCAACGAGACCCTGACCCGCATCTCCCATCAGGACAGGCGCGAGATGCGAGCCCCCATGCTGGCCATGCTGCAAGCCGGACGACCTTTCTCCCATCTGCTGCGCTATCAGCACCCCGCCAAGGGAACCCGCTGGCTGCAATTTTCCGGCAGGGGGCGCCGTCAGGGAGAGGGGTGGCGGATCTACGGGGTGGTGCAGGATGTGACGGCCAGGGTGGAGCAGGAGCACTCCCTGCAACTTTCCCACGAGCAGGCCCAGCAGGCCGTGCTTGCCAAGGGGCGCTTCCTGGCCGCCGTGAGCCACGAGATCCGCACCCCCATGAACGCCATGCTCGGCCTGCTGGAGTGGCTCGAGCAGACCGAGCTCAATGCAGAGCAGGCCTCGGTTCTGGCCCATGTGAGACAGGCGGGCAATGAACTGCTCGGATTGCTCAACGACGTACTCGACTTCAGCCGCAACGAGACGCGCCAGTTGCGCCTCTCCGTGCAGCCCACGGATCTGGTGGAGCTGTGCGAGCATGTGGCGGCGGTGCACTGGTCCAAGGCGCGATCCCGCCATCTGCAGCTGCGCTTGGCGCTCGACCCGGCGCTGCCCGCCTTGATGGAACTCGATCCCCACCGGGTGCAACAGGTGCTGCACAACCTGCTCTCCAACGCCATCAAGTTCAGCGAGCGGGGAGAGGTGGTACTCTGGGCCCGGCGGCAAGGGGAGTGGATTTTGTGCGGGGTGGATGACGAGGGGCCCGGGATCAGTGCCGAGCTGTTGCCCCGGTTGTTCCAGCCCTTCGAACAAGGGGAGGAGCCTGGCCAGCCCAGAGCCCAGGGGACCGGGCTTGGGCTGGCCATCTGCCGCCAGCTGATGGAACAGATAGGGGGCGAGATCCGGGTCGAACCTCTGGCTCGCGGGGGCAGCCGTTTCCTCTGTTCCTTGCCCCTAAGACATGCGCAGGAGAAGGCGCTCTGGCAACCGCGCGTCAAGACGGTCTCCCTGCAACTGTTGCCCGGGGAACTTGAATATATGCGGGCCTGGCTCGCAGCGTTTGGCGTGGCCGAGGATCCGGCGGCACCTTGCCTTGGGGCCATGCAGGACGATGGGGGCTTGCGCGCCTGGTACTGGCAGGGGGAACCCTGGATCCCGGGCTCCGTGGTCAGCCTGCTGCAGCCCAGACTCGTCCGTGGCGCCGAGGAGATCACGGACCTGCCGGGGGCAGGCAGGCGGGTGCTGCTGGTGGAAGATCACGAGGTGAACAGAATGCTGATCAGCATGCAGCTGGGTCAGCTGGGGGCCCGGGTATTGAGCGCGGCCAATGGCCGTCTGGCACTGGAGATCCTGCAATCGGAGTCGGTGGATCTGGTGCTGACGGATCTGCAGATGCCGGTGATGGACGGCGCCGAGCTCTGCAGGCAATTGCACGCCGATGAACGCTGGCAGCATCTACCCGTCTACGTGATCACCGCGGATCTCAGCGAGCAGGCGGCGCAGCGACTGGCGGAATGCGGCTGTCAGGGCCATCTGGACAAACCCGTTTTGCTCAGGGATCTGGCCGTATTGCTTCGTACCGTCTTTGGCCCCCATGACGGGGGGAAGGCACCGCAGCCAACGGCAGCCCTTTCCCTGCCCGTGTCCCTCAGCCCGGCCCTCGTAGACATCTATCTGGCATCGGTTCACCATGATCTGGCCGACATTGAGCGGTGTGTCACACAAGGGGACGAGAAGGCCCTCAATACGGCTTTACACAAGATGAAGGGGGCCGCCAAAATGGTGGGGGCTACCCCCCTGGTAGAGGTGATCGACCGTTGGCAGGAGGCCCCCGGACATCCCCTTGCAGCCGCCTTGAGGCAGTGCGTGGAAGAGGTCTGCCGACAACTGGGCGAGAGAGCATGACATGATCATCACAGATGAAGAGTTGATGGCCTTGCTGGAGTCTGATGACAGCCAGGAGCCAACGTTTTACCCGGTCAGCGTCTATGCCCTGGACGCCGTCTCCCATCTGGCGGTCAAGGGAGCGGGCCTGCCGGCCTATGCCAATCTGCACCGCACCCGACCCGATGCCGGCTGGCAATGGGAAGGACTGTTTGCCGCCGGGGCCATCGCCCTGTTTGATCCTGCCTCTCATCAGGGGGCCGACTATCTGCCTCATCTGTTGGCTCCCGGGGCAGGGATCTATCGCCTCAGCGATCCCTGGCTCGAGGGGTTGCAGGCACGGGAGCAGGGGTGGCGTGCCTGGCTCGCCCAGTGCCAGATCCTGCTGCTCGAAGATCACCCCTTCCAGGGAGCCTGCATTCAGCAGGAGATCCAGGGACTGGGGTTGCCCTGCCACTGGGTTCAGGATGGCGAAGGGTGCCTCAAGGCGCTGGAAGAGGGGGGCGTGAGATTGCTTATCTGTGATCTCAGCCTAGCGGAGCAGGATGCCATCAGCCTGCTGATGAGCCATCCCCAGTATCACCACAGCGGTCTGCCCATCATCCTGCTCTCCGCTCATGATCAGACCCTGATAGACGGCGCCCGGCGTCTCCTGCACGATGCGGGTTTCAACGTGCTGGCCGCCCTGGCCAAGCCGCTGCAAAGCGACGATCTGCTGCGTCTGCTCAAGATGCTCTATCTTGGCCCCCAGCGTCAGCGCAGGCTGGGCGGGCTCAAGCGCACCGTGCGTAGCTGGCAGGGAGAGGCGAGAGGACAGCTTGGGCTGCTGGCAGATGCGGCTTCCTGCACGCTGCCGATCTGGCTGAGCCTGAGCGGTCTTTCCCCTCACTGGGAGCCGCTCAAGCTCTGGCTCGAGCAGCATGGACGAGAAGCAAGCGAACTCACCCTGGTCATCCACCGACGGGATCACCTGCTGAGCCAGGCGGACCGTTTCGCCCTGGTGCTGCAGGCGAGCCTCGCGGGGGCCAGACTCGCGCTGCTGCTCGATCATGCCCAGCACCTGCCGTTTGATCTCATCGAGCGTCTGCCGTTGCAATCCTTGCTGCTCGGGCAACACCTGCTGCCCGAACTGGAGGCGATGGCTGCCGACTCCTTGCTGGCCCGCTTCATCCAGCGCTCCCGGGAGCTTGGCATCGCGCTCTACCTCGACGACCCCTTCAACCTGCAGGATGCCGCCCAGTGGCAGGATCGCGGCGTGGCAGGGCGCTGGTAAATGGCTCGCTATCTTTGCTGGCCGCTCGATGAGCCGCGCTTGTGGCAGGGAATGTCGGGTTGGACGGCTCCCGCCTCACGGGCCGCCTTGCCGATGACGATGGTGGTGGGGGGGCTGACTTGCCGCTTGCAGGAGCTGGCGGGCTGCGACCCGAAGCGAATAAGCGCGGCCTATGACGCCCTGAGCGAGCAGAGCGTCTATTTGCGCTTCATGCGGGCCAAGCAGCCTGCGACGGCCGAGCAGCTCGCCTTCTTTCTCGACTACCCCAGAGAACCCCAGATAGGATTGCTGCTGACCGACGAGCAGGGGACGCCGCTTGCCATGGCCCAGTCCGTTCGCCGGCGCCTGCACCCGGACAGGGCCGAGTTCTCCTGCATCGTCGCGGATCATTTTCAGCATCGCGGCGCCGGGCGTCGCATCCTGCTGGCGCTTGCGCGGCTGGCATACGGGGAGGGGATCCGGGAGTGGACGGCGGAAGTGCTCGGCCAGAATCGCCCCATGCTGGCTCTGCTCAAGGGGCTCGGGTTGCCGCTTACCCTGGTGACAGGACGGGAGATGGTCTTTGCCAGGCTGGATCTCGCGCCCATGGCGAGCTTTGTGCTCCCATCGGCCTAAGACCAAGGGCGAATGGGCCGCCTCTTGCTCCTGTGCTAAGGTCAGCCTGTTACCCGTTGGAGGAGAACAACCATGGTGCAGTCAGCCAAACATATCGTGATCCTCACCGGTGCCGGCATCTCGGCCGAATCCGGTATCAAGACCTTCCGGGCCTGTGATGGCCTGTGGGAAGAGCACAGGGTGGAGGACGTGGCCACCCCTGAAGGCTATGCGCGGGATCCCGAACTGGTACAACGTTTCTACAATGCACGGCGCCATCAGTTGCAGCGCGCCGAGATCCACCCCAATCCGGCCCACTATGCATTGGCCCGTCTGGAGCGCCTGCTGCCGGGGCGCGTCACCTTGGTCACCCAGAACATCGACAACCTGCACGAGAGTGCCGGCAGCAAGAACCTCATCCACATGCACGGCGAGTTGCTCAAGGCCCGCTGCCCGGGCTCGGGTCAGGTGATCGAGTGGCGCGGGGATCTCCATCAGGAAGAGCTGTGTTCCTGCTGCCAGTTTCCCCACCCGCTGCGCCCCCATGTGGTCTGGTTCGGGGAGATGCCCCTCGGACTTGACCGCATCTACTCGGCCCTGGCTCAGTGCGATCTCTTCATCTCCATCGGGACCTCCGGGGCGGTCTACCCTGCCGCCGGATTCGTCCATGAGGCCGGCCTGAACGGTGCCCATACGGTGGAGCTCAATCTGGAGCCGAGCGAAGTGGGCAGCCAGTTTGATGAAAAACGTTATGGTCCGGCTTCCTTGCTGGTGCCCGCTTTTGTGGATGAACTCCTGCAAAGTTGCGGAGTGCATCAGCCTCTCTCCGTCGAGGGCCATAACTGGATGGAGATGCGGGGCCCCTAATTATTGATTTTTCACACAGTTGCATTGACCCACTGAAATCGCCACACTGGCTCCTAACTTCAAGATGCAGTTGGCACAACATGTCATGAACTTTCCAACGCGCGGGATGGCCTCGCTCCTGCTGGTGCTTTTCTCGTTCGGTACCCAGGCTTCCTCCTCTTCGCTATTGCAACTGATCCTGCCGGACAAGCGGGAAATCACCCTGGATGAGGCGGCGTTGGCAGCCTTGCCACAAGTGGAGTTCGAGACGGCGACGCCCTGGACCCTCGGCACTCACCGCTATCGTGGACCGACCCTGAAGAGCGTGCTGGCGGCGCAGCAGGTGGATAGTGCCAGCGCCATCGATGTCGCCGCACTCAATGGCTACCAGCAGCGGGTCGATCTCTCCCTGTTTGCCAAGGTGCCGCTGACCCTGGTGCGTTACCAGGATGACAAACCGCTCACCCGTCGCAATAAAGGGCCGCTCTGGCTGCTGGTCCCCCTCTCGGCCCATCCCGACATGGATGTGTCCGCCATCCACAACAACATGGTCTGGCAGGTGATCCGCATCGAGGTTGTCCCGTGACGCGACGACAGCGAGATAACCTGCTGCTTGCAGCCATTTCCCTGCTGTTTCTCTTCTCGTCCCTCTGGGGGCTGCTGCTGCAGAGTCGGCACGAGCAGCTCGTTGACATGTTCTACCGCAACACCCACTGGAACATCAGCCAGGTAATGCAGGAGTCCCAGCGATTTCTCTATGATGTGCGCCTCTACCGTGCCGGGGCGCTCGACATGGCGGCCCTGAGCCTGGATTACGACCTGCTGTGGAACCGGCTGGATGTGTTCCTGATCAGTACCGAGACCGCCGATGCGCGGGCGAGGCATGGGTTGGGGGAGGTGCTTGAACGGCTCTTTGACGAACTCAAGGGGCTGGATCCCCAGATGCAGTCCGGGGAGCTGAAGAGGGGTAAGCCCTCGATCTTGCCCTCGTCCGGCTGACCGGCTTGACCCATCAGGTGGAGCAGATTGGGGATCAGATCCTCTCCGGCCAGGAGCGGGAAGCCTCCCTCAACCAGTTGCGCCAGAGCCTGTTCTGGATCCAGATCTGGCAGTTGATCCTGCTGGTGATGGGCTGTGTGCTGGTCTTTGCCCTCATTCGAACCAATCTGCAGAATCGTCGCCTCTCCCTGCTCGATCCCATGACCCGGCTTGGCAACCGTCGGGCCTTGCAGGGGCAGCTCAGGCAATCCCTGCTGCAAGTTCGGGTCCAGGCGCTGGCGGTGCTGGATCTGAAGCGGTTCAAGCAGGTCAATGATCTGCTCGGATACCAGGTTGGTGATCGTCTGTTGCAGGCGGTCGCGGCCCGGTTGCGCCAGGCATGCCCCGGCCGTGCGTACCGGTTGGGGGGGATGAGTTCGCCGTGGTGCTGGACGACGAAGAGGGAGATCTCGATGCCCGCATGGCGGCTATGGTGAGCCTGTTGCAGTTTGAGTTCGTGACCCGGGAAAGCAGCTTTGATCTGGCGTGTCGCTTCGGAGTGGCCAGGCGCGAGGGTGGCGAGGATGCCGATGAGCTATTGGAGCAGGCCATATTGGCATTGAACGAGGCCAAGCGTGAGGGGACCATCCTGGTGTGGTATCAGAGTGCGATGAAGGCTGACCTCCACATGGCCCAGCGGCAGCTGCACCAACTGCGGGAATGGCTGGCGGGGGCCGCCCCTTCCCCCCTGGAGACCCTCTGCGAGGCGATGAGAGACGAGCAGGGCGTGCCGGTGACGGCGGTCAGCCTGCGCTGGCAGGTGAGTCAGCAGCCCTGTGACGTGGGCTGGATGCAAGAGCGTGGTGTCCTTGGGCCCGTGATGGCACGATGGCTGACAGAAGAGCCATGCAGTGGCACCTTGCTGGTAAGGCTTCATCAGCCTGCCCAGCTGGCCCCTCTGCTGGCGAGCCTGCCCCCCTTGCCACAGGGGGGCTGATCCTGGCATTGCCTGTGCTGATACCGGATGCCACCCTGCTTGAGAAGATGCGCGAGTGTGGCTGCATGCTGGCGCTGAGCGAGCTTGGCAGCAGCGCCCCCGAACTGCTGCAAGCGGGCTGGCCAATTCGCTACTGGCTGCCAGCACCCTCCGGGTACGAGGCGCTGCTCCAGCCGTTGGCAACGGCGCTGGGGCTGCTGCGCCTGGCTCCCCGGGGAGAGGCGCAGCAAGAGGATGATCTCAAGCTGAGTTGAGTGGTGGCTTGTGCAGTCTCGGGGCCGATGTCAAGGAGACAATACACAGAAGGGCGGCTCATGGCCGCCCTTCTGCTGCTTGCTGACACTTAAACTGGTTTGCTGTCCGGTGAGGAAAAGGGAGCGCAGGAGTGTCTGATCACCAGGTCCGGATCCACGGTGATCATGCGGTTTGCGATGGGCTCGCCGTTGATGCGTGCCAAGAGCCGGGTGACGGCGAGACGGCCCAGCTCCTCTTTCGGTTGATTGACCGTGGTGAGCGGGGGGGACATGAACTGGGCCAGCGCCACGTTGTCATAGCCGACGATGGAGAGATCGCGGGGGATCACCAGCCCTGCCTGATGGGCGGCACTGATGACCCCCATGGCCATCATGTCGTTGCAGACAAACAGCGCGGTGGGACGCTCTGGCAGCGCCAGCAGGCGGGTCATGGCGGCGGCGCCGCTGGCGCAGTCAAAGTCTCCCTCCTGGATCCAGCCCGGATTGACGGTGAGCCCGGCCTCCTGCATCGCTTGCTCGAAACCCGCCTGGCGCTGGTTGGCCGGGGCGCGGCTGTGGGGTCCCGTGATGCAACCGATGGCAGTGTGACCCAGCCCCAGCAGATGGCGGGTTGCCAGGTAGCCGCCGCGATGGGAGTTGTCGGCGATGAGATCCACCTCGCCGTTCTCCATGCCCCAGTCCATCACCACGACCGGCAGGCTCTTGAGCCAGTCGAGCTGGTTGAACACCTCCTGCTGCCCCTCGCTGCACATGATGAGCAGGCCGTCGACCCGTTTCCTGAGCATCATCTTGAGGTAGGAGAGCGCCGTCTCGGCCTGTCCTTCGGTGTTGCCCAGCATCAGGTTGTAACCCTGCTCGAAGCAGTAGCGCTCCACCCCGCGCACCACCTCGGCGAAGAAGGGGTTGCTGGAGGTGGTGACCAGCATGCCGATGCTGTTGGTCTCCTTTACCTTGAGGCTGCGGGCCACCAGGCTTGGGGCATAGTTGAGATCGCGCATGGCGGCGAAGACCCGCTCCCGGGTCTCTTCGGCGACGAAACGGGTCTCGTTGATGACGTGGGAAACGGTGGTGGTCGACACCCCCGCCAGCGCAGCCACCTCCTTGATATTGGCCATCAGTGCCCCTGCGCAGTCTGTTCAAGGAGGAAAGCATCGACCTCCTGCTTGCTCGGGATGGAGCTCTGGGCACCAAACCGGGTGACGGAGAGTGCCGCCGCCCCGTGGGCAAAGCGTACGGCTGCGTCAAAGTCGGCGCCGGCGAGCTCGGCCGCCAGGAAGGCGCCGTTGAAGGTATCCCCGGCCGCCGTGGTATCCACCGCCTTGACCCGAAAACCCGGCATGAGCGCCTGTTTCTGCCCCTTGCTGCAATAGACCCCTTGAGACCCCAGGGTGATCATCACCTCACCGATGCCCATCTGGTGGAAGCGGGTGGCAGCCTCCCGGGCGCTCGCTTCGTCCGTCACCTTGACGCCGGTCAGCAGCTCGGCCTCGGTCTGGTTGGGGGTGATGAGGTCCACCAGCGCCAGCAGATCCCTTGAGAGCGGGCGCGCGGGGGCGGGGTTGAGCACCACCCGGGTGCCGTGGGCACGAGCCAGACGGGCCGCTTCCTGCGCGCTCTCCAGCGGCACTTCCAGTTGCAGCAGCAGGGTGTGGGCGGCGGCGATCATCGCCTCGTGACCTTGCACTACGGCCGGGGTGAGGGCGCCATTGGCTTCGGCGGAGATGCCGATGCTGTTCTCCCCCTCGTCGCTCACATAGATGATGGCGATGCCGGTGGGGAGCCTGGGGTCGAGTTCGACGGCGCTGACATCGATGCCGTCGTTGGCAAACCCGGTTTTCATCTGGTGGCCGATGGCATCATCACCGATGCGGGCGATGAAGGAGACAGGGGCGCCGAGGCGGGCGGCGGCCACCGCCTGATTGGCGCCCTTGCCGCCGGGAACGACCTGATAGCTGTGGCCGGTCAGGGTTTCACCGGGGCGGGGAAAGTGGGGGACGCGCAGCACATGATCCGCATTCACGCTGCCGAGGACTACGAGACGATTCATTCCTATCACCCTTGGTTGAGTACATCCTGGTCTGGGTGGACCCAGACCAGGCGGCACTGGCGGAAAAAGAGAGGGGAGGCGAACCTCCCCCCGTCAACTTACTTGTTGACGATTTGCAGCGGTACCGGGATGGATTTTTCCACCGGTTGACCCTTGAGCACCTTGTCGGCGGTTTCCACGCCGATGGCGCCGATGAGGGCAGGCTGCTGGGCCACGGTGGCGGCCAGTTTACCCTTGGCCACGGCGGCTTTGCCATCGTCGGTGCCGTCAAAGCCCACGATCATCACCTCTTTGCCAGCGGCCTGCACGGCGCGGATGGCACCCAGCGCCATCTCGTCGTTCTGGGCGAACACTGCCTGCACGGTCGGATGGGCGGCCAGCAGGTTCTCCATGACGTTCAGACCCTTGGTGCGGTCAAAGTCGGCGGGTTGGGAGGCCAGCACCTGCAGTTTGTTGGCGGTGACCGCCAGGGCGAAGCCTTCGCCGCGATCACGGGCGGCGGAGGTACCTGCGATCCCTTCCAGCTGGATCACCTTGGCACCGCTGCCCAGCTTCTCGGCGATGAAGTCGCCAGCCAGCTTGCCACCGGCCACGTTGTCGGAGGCGATGTGGGCCTTGACGTCACCCTGGGCTGCGCCGCGGTCCAGGGTCAGCACCGGGATGTTCGCCTTGTTGGCCAGGCGAATGGCGTTGCCCACGGCTTCGGAGTCGGTCGGGTTGATCAGGATGGCGTTGACCTTGCGCACGGTGAGATCTTCCACGTTGGAGAGCTCCTTGGCCGGGTCGTTCTGGGAGTCCAGCACCACCAGCTCGTAGCCAAGCTCCTTGGCCTTGGCTTCGGCCCCCTCCTTCATGGTGACGAAGAAGGGGTTGTTGAGGGTGGAGACCACCATCGCCAGGGTGTGATCCGCGGCCTGGGCGGTGCCCAGCACGGACATGATGGCGGCAGCGAGCAGGGTATTGAGCTTTTTCATCATTTCATTCCTTGTGTGTGGCGTGGCTTGTTAACGGTTGCTTTTGTTATCGATCATCACAGCAAGCAAAATCACGCTGGCCTTGGCGATCATCTGGTAATAGGAGCTGACGTCGAGCAGGTTGAGGGCATTGTTGAGGAAGCCGATGATGAGGGCACCGATCAGGGTACCCATGATACGGCCCTTGCCCCCCATCAGGCTGGTGCCCCCCAGCACAACGGCGGCGATGGCATCCAGCTCGTACCCCATGCCGGCTGTGGGCTGGGCGGAGGAGAGGCGGGATGTGACGATGAGCCCGGCCAGTGCCGACAGCATGCCGCACAGACCATACACCGCGAGCTTGACCCGATCCACATTGATACCAGAGAGGCGGGTGGCCGATTCGTTGCCGCCGAGGGCATAGATGTGGCGGCCCAGGCGAGTGTGGTTGAGCAGGTACCAGGCCAGCAGGAAGACGATGGCCATCAGCCAGATGGGCACCGGCAGACCCAGCAGGTAGCCGGTCCCGAGCCAGGCGAAGTGATCGGCGCCGTCACTGAAGCCGGTGGAGATGGGGCGCCCCTCGGTGTAGACCATGGTGACGCCGCGCAGGGCGGTCATGGTGACCAGGGTGGCGATGAACGCCTGTACCTTGCCCTTGGCGATGATGAGGCCGCTGATGCTGCCAAGCAGGGCGCCGGCCCCCAGGGTGAGGGGGATCACCAGGCCGATGGGCAGTTCCATGGCCACCATGGTGGCGGCCAGGGCGCCGCACAGGGCCAGTACCGAGCCGACCGACAGATCGATGCCGGCGGTGAGGATGACCAGCGTCATGCCGACCGCCATGATGGCGTTGACCGATGTCTGGCGCAGGATGTTGAGCAGGTTGTCGGCGGTGAAGAAGTTGGGGCTCAGGAAAGAGACCACGCCGATCAGCACCAGCAGCGCGACCAGGGACTTGTTCTCGATCCACCAGGCCATGCTCATGACGCCGCGGCGGGAAAGGGTTTGGGTTGTCATTGTGCTGCCTCTTGCTCTGCTTGCCACTGTTTACCGACTGCCGCTGCCATCAGCTTCTCCTGATTGGCATCGCGGGTGTTGAATTCTGCGCTGATGCGCCCTTCGTGCATCACCATAATGCGATCACTCATGCCGAGCACTTCCGGCATTTCGGAGGAGACCAGGATGATGCTCATCCCCTCCTTCTTGAACTGGTTGATGAGCTGATAGATCTCCTTCTTGGCGCCGACATCGACGCCGCGGGTCGGCTCATCCAGGATCAGCACCTTGGGCCGGGTCAGCAGCCCCTTGGCGATGGCCACCTTCTGCTGGTTGCCGCCGGAGAGGAGCTTGATCAGCTGATCCTGACTCGGGGTCTTGATGTTGAACAGACGCACATAGTCTCCTACCGCCTGGCGCTCGGCCTTGCCGTCAATCTTGCCGCCACGAATGAACTCGCCGAGGGCGCACAGGCTCATGTTTTCGCGCACCGACAGCTCCAGCACCAGGCCGTCGCCCTTGCGATCCTCGGAGATATAGGCGATGCCAGCGGCCAGACCATCGGCCGGGCTTCTGGGTACCAGGGCGTGGCCATCCACCGTCATCTGGCCAGCGCTGATGGGGCTGGCACCGTAGATGAGCTTCATCAGCTCGGTGCGGCCGGAGCCCATCAGGCCGCTAAAGCCCAGAATTTCACCCTGACGCAGGGAGAAGCTCACCCCGCGCACGCCGGGGCCGGCCAAATCCTTCACCTGCAGGCTGACGGGGCCGAGTTCGCGCACCAGGCGCGGGTACTGCTCTTCCAGCCGGCGACCCACCATCATCTCGATGATCCTGTCTTCGTCGAGATCGCTCACCGCCTGCTCGCCGATCCACTTGCCGTCCCGCAGCACGGTGACCCGATCGCAGATTTCGAAGATCTCCTTCAAGCGATGGGAGATATAGACGATGCCGCAGCCCTGCTCGCGCAGTTCGCGAATGACGGTGAAAAGCTGCTCGGTTTCGGTGTCGGTGAGGGCATCGGTGGGTTCGTCCATGATGATGACGCTGGCATCGAACGACAGCGCCTTGGCGATCTCCACCATCTGCTGTTCGCCGATGGAGAGATCCCCTAGCCGGGTATCCGGGCCGTGTTTGACGCCAAGTCGTGCCAGCAGGGTGCTGGCCCGTTCGCGCAGTTGCTTGTGGTCGATGCTGCCAAAACGGGTGCGCGGTTCGCGGCCGAGGAAGATATTGGCGGCAATCGACAATTCCGGCAGCAGGTTCAGCTCCTGGTGGATGATGCTGATCCCCTGATCCTGGGAGTCGCGGGGGCCCTTGAAGTGAACCGGCTGGCCGCGATAGCTGATGCTGCCCGAATCGGCCTGGTAGATGCCGGTCAGCACCTTCATCAGGGTCGACTTGCCAGCGCCATTTTCGCCGAGCAGGGCCATCACCTGGCCCGGATAGACCCGAAGACCCGCTTCGTCGAGGGCGCGCACACCGGGGAAGGTCTTGACGATCTCGGTCAGCTCCAGAATGGGTGAGAGGGGGGAGGTTGTGCTCATTTGCAGCTTCCTTGAAGAGGCCTTCTTTGAAGAATTCAGAACGCCACACCGGCGCAGAGGATCAGGTTGGCGTAGGGAGTCACCTCGCCGCTGCGCACGATAGCCTTGCTCTGGCAGGAGCGAGCCTTGAACGCTTCGTGCAGGCAGTACTCGATGGTGATGGGCTTGCCCTGGGCGGCTGCGTGGGCCTCCAGCTGATCCACCAGCGCCTGATGGGCGGCGGGACTGATCTGCTTGATCTCGCTTGCCATGATCACCTTCTCCACCACCAGGTCGGTGAGTAGGGCGGTCAGTACGGTTTCAAGGCTGGGGGTGCCCGCCATCAGCGCCAGATCGATGCGCTCGGGGCCTGCCGGAATGGGCAGGCCCGCATCGCAGACGGTGATCTCGTCGGTGTGGCCCATCTGCGCGACCAGCGCGCTTAAGGGAGCATTGAGCAGCTTGCCTCGTTTCATACAGCACCTCGGCGGCCTGGGACCGCATATGGATATTGAGTTGGGCAATCGGTTACGCAACCGGTTGCGTCATTAGGGCGAAAGATAAGTGTTAACCGTTAACGGGTCTAGGCAGTGATGACGAAAATGTGAAAACGATCTCAGTGACAGGGCAATTTCAGAAGAAACGGGTGCCAGAAGAGCACCCGTCTGAGAGGCGTCGCCGGATGTTGCCCGTACAAAAAGGCGTACCCAGCGCGAGGAGATCAGAGGGCGAGCGCCGCCTGCACTGCGGGGCGGGCCAGCATGCGCTGATAGTGATCCGCCACCTTGGGAAACTCGCTGATGGCAACCCCGTCGCTCTCGAGCCAGCCTGCAATCACGAAGAGGTAGATGTCGGCCAGGCTGAAGCGCTCCCCCAGTACCCAGGGGCCGGCCAGATAGTGGCGCTCAATCTGGTCAAAGCCATCGCGCATGTTCTGGGGCATCTTGGCCTGCATGGCAGCCATGGCCTGTTCATCGTCGGCCCAGCGGCCGGGACGGCGTCCATGGGCATGGGCGACATGGACGGTGGAGACGAGGAAACTGTGTACCTCCTGTAGGGGGAACCGCAGAATTCGGAAAAAATCGTACGCTAAGCTAACGGTGTTCTCGTGACAGCTCTTTGACTAGGCTTTCTAAGGCCATTCTGATAGCCCTGACTTCCTGAAAAGCCATGGCTAAAATTTGTGCGGCTAAAAGGGATAACCGATGGTAAAGCGCGAATTCAACTCCGAAGTGCAACACCCGCCAAATCAAGCAACCTGTCGTAGTTCATCAAACACGATCTGCGGTTGCCTGAAATCCAAACATTTGCGCGGTCTAAGGTT